>JAKFXV010000059.1 GCA_021731205.1 Nocardioides sp.
GTACGACGCGTCGTGGGCGAAGGTCCGGCGCAGCGCGCCCGCCCGGCGGGTCATCAGGACGCTGCACGCCTTCGGGACGAACAGCCACTTGTGCGCGTCGACACTGGCCGAGTCGGCCAGCTCGAGGCCGTCGAAGAGGTGCCCCGCCCGAGCACTGGCCGCGCCCGGCAGGCCGTAGGCGCCGTCGACGTGCAGCCACACGTCGTACTCCGCGCAGGCCGCGGCGACCTCCTTGAGCGGATCGACGGCCCCGGTGAGGGTGGTGCCGGCGGTGGCCACGACGGCCATCGGGGTGTGACCGGCCGCCAGGTCGTCGGCGATCAGCCCGCGCAGCGAGGCCGGGTCCATCCGCCGGTGCCTGTCCACGGGGACCGCGCGCAGGTTGTCGGCCCCCACGCCGAGCACCTCGACGGCCCGAGCGACGCTCGAGTGGGCATCTGCGCTGGTGTAGACCGTCGGACGATGCCCGGCCAGTCCCGCCTGCCGGCTGTCGGGGAAGCGCGCGGTCCGGGCGGCCATTAGGGCCGTCAGGTTGGAGACCATGCCGCCGCTGGCGAAGGTGCCGCCGACGGCGGGGTAACCGACGTACTCCGCGACCCAGCGCAGCGTCTGCTGCTCCACGAGGTTCGCCGCCCCGGTCTCGGCGGCCATGTTGCAGTCGTGGGAACCGGCGAGCGCGTCGGCCAGCACGGCCGTCTCGAGCCCCGAGGAGCCGATGTAGCCGAAGTAGCGCGGCCGGGCCTGGGACAGACTCTCGTCGAGGACGAAGGCGACGCTGTCGAGCGCCCGTTGGACACCGACACCGACCTCCGGCAACCCGGAGGTCACGAACGCCAGCGTCTTCGCCGACACCGGCGGCTGCTGACCGCGAGCATGGTCGAAGCTCCGCCAGGCCTCGGCCAGCAGTGCCAGTCCGTGTTCCAAGGTGGGTTCGCGGGCATCGCGCAGGCTCTCGGCGAGGTGGCTCATGCCGCCATCATGCGCCTCGAGAGGCCGGCGGTCAGCCCGGCGGGAGGTTTTCGCCGATGCGCGCTCTCTCGGCTATCCTCGACCAGTCCTCGGCGGCCCGCTGCCGGGACGGGCGCCCGTAGCTCAACGGATAGAGCATCTGACTACGGATCAGAAGGTTTGGGGTTCGAATCCCTACGGGCGCGCTTCTCCCCGGCCCCATCGAGGTTTGCTCGCACTCACGTCACTCTTTGTGGAGTCTGTGACGTAACCAGTGCGTCACAGACTCCACGAAAGCCCCACGCCGGCTAATCAATGGTCCGTTCTGCTCATTGTCCACGCCTCGCAAGATCTACGACAACACGGCAACCTTCACGACCGAGGACACCCAGGCCACGGGCGACGCGAGCGCCTCGGTGAACGTGTGCGGCTACAAGCCGCCGCGCTGCAGCAAGTGGCGGCACCGACCCAGCTGATCGAGTGCAGCCGATCTGCCTCGACCGATCCGGTCGGCGCGGCCTGGGTGCTTCACGCGAGGCCGGCGATCTGTGACGCTGGGCCGATGACCCGACGTACTCCGTGGGCCGTCTCGGCCGTCTTGTCCCTTGTCGTCAGTGTGTTCGTTGCAGTTCCGCCGGCAGCAGCGGCGCGGACTGTGCCTCCCGACTTCGCCCAACGCAATGTCGTCAAGGGGCTGCGCGCTCCGATCGATATGGCCTTCGCACCGGACGGTCGGCTGTTCGTGCTCGAGCAGGGCGGCCGGGTGCGAATCGTGGGGTCCGACGGCTCGTTGAGCACGTTCCTGAACATCAAGGCGTTGGTCGACAACACCGCCGGGCGGGGCTTGCTCGGCATCGCGTTCGACCCCGACTTCGAGAGCAACGGTTTCGTCTACCTCGACTACACGCGCAGGGCCACGGCCACCCGGGCCGCGCACACCGTCGTCGTACGCGTGCGGGCGCAGGGCGATCGGGCGGTGCCAGGCAGCGAGCGCCGGTTGCTGCGCCTGGACCGCCACCGCACGCCCAACCACACCGGCGGGGCGCTGGAGTTCGGTAGCGACGGCAAGCTCTACGTCACGACCGGTGACAACGAGCGGCAGCAGCTGCCGCAGCGACTGCGCAGCACCATGGGCAAGATCTTGCGGATCAACAAGGACGGCACGATCCCGGCGAGCAACCCCTTCTACGACCGGCTGAAGGGACGCAAGCGCGCCATCTGGGCGCGTGGACTGCGCAACCCGTTCAAGGTCGACGTCTCGCCGAGCACAGGGGCGATGTTCGTCAACGACGTCGGCGAGGACACCTGGGAGGAGATCAACCGCGCCCGCGCCGGCGCCAACTACGGCTGGCCCAAGGTCGAGGGCATCGAGAGCCTTGCGAAGTACCAGTCCCCGATCTTCACCTACGGGCACGGCTCCACCGGGTCGACGGGCTGCGCGATCACCGGCGGGGCTTTCTACGAACCCGCCAACCCGCAGTTCCCCGCGTCGTACGTCGGTGACTACTTCTACTCCGACTATTGCGGCGGCTGGGTCCGACGGTACGACCCTGCCTCAGGCAAGTCGTACCGCTTCGCGCGCGGCCTCACCAAGCCCGCCCTGGACATCGAGGTCGGTCCGAAGGGCGCGCTCTACTTGCTGCTTCGCGGCGGGGCCAAGGGCAAGATCGTCCGCATCGTCCACCCGGGTTAGCGCTGGCAGCAACACTGTGGAGTCTGTGACGTACCTGGTGCGTCACAGACTCCACAAACCTTCCCTCGCGAACCACTCTGGCGCCTCCTCCACAGCCCGCGACGGGCGGGTCCGTCGCGCGGCCCGCGCGCAGCATGCTCTTCGCATGACACCAGATCTGCGAAGCAGACTGACGACCCAAGACGGCGTCGTCGCCAGGGCCCAGTTGAACGCATCAGGGGTTCGTCCCTCCGACCTGGAGCGGATGGTGCGGCGACGGGACCTGGTCAGGGTCCTTCCGGGCGTATTCGTGAACCACACCGGTCCGCTCTCGTGGACCCAGCGCGCATGGGTGGGCGTCTTGCATTTCGCCCCTGCGGCCCTGGCCGGGGCGTCTGCCGTGCGTGCGGCGGGTGGGTCGAGTGGAAGCATGCCCGCGGACACAACCCCCATCAGCATCGCCGTAGCCGCTGATCGTCGCGTCACACCAGTCGACGGCTTCCGAGTGGTACGCACTCGGGCCCTGGCAGGGCGCGTCAACTGGCAGACGAGCCCGCCCCGCATCCGGATCGAGCACGCCCTGCTGGATGTCGCCGCCGGCGAGGTGTCGGACTTTGCTGCGCTGGAAGCCCTGGCGTCGGGCTGCCGGAGTCGGCTCACAACACCCACACGGCTGAGCGCCGCCCTCGACTCTCGTCCCCGACTCCGCCGCCGAGCCTGGTTGCAGGCAGCGTTGACTGAGATCGCGGGAGGGTCGACATCCGTCCTCGAACACGGCTATCTCCGGCGCGTTGAGCGCCCGCACGGGCTGCCGAAGCCCGCGCGACAGACGTGTGTGTCGCTCTCGACGGGCCACATCTATCGGGACGTCGACTACGAACCGTTCGGGCTGATCGTTGAGCTTGACGGGCGGCTCTTCCACGACACGGCGCGACAGCGGGACCGCGACCTGGATCGTGACTTGCAGCAAGCCGTGGGTGGCATGCGCACGGTGCGCTTGGGGTGGGGGCAGGTCTACGAGCGAGGCTGCGTGACGGCTGGAATAGTGGGCGGGCTGCTCGTGGCAGGAGGCTGGCATGGCATGGCCACGCCATGCTCGCCCGTGTGCCCTCTAGTGACGCTTCCGAACGTTTCAGCCCAGTGACATCAAGGCGACACCGAAGAGGGCGGCGGCCACACCGGCGACCTGGATCGGGCGCAGCCGCTCCCTGAGTACGACGTACGCCAGCAGCACCGTCGTGACCGGATACAGCGACCCGGCGACCGAGGTGACGCTGAGCAAGCCCCGCTGGCTCGCCAACGCGAACAGCAGGTTGGCTCCGGCGTCGCCGAGCCCGATCGCGAGCAGCCCCGGCACATCGGCCGACCGCAGTCCGCCCATCGAGCGCACCACCAGCGCGGCGACCACGAACCCGGCGACCGAGGTCACCCGCATCCCCCACAACGTCATCAGCGCGCTGGACTCGGCACCGAGCGCCAAGAAGGTGAAGCACGCCCCGAAGAGGACCCCTGACACCGCGGCGAGCAACACCGGGCGCAGGCCCACCGCCGAGGTGAGCTCGGGCCCGCTGGCGGCGACGGCTCCCAGCACACCGACCGCGATGCCGGCCAGGGCGAGCCCGGAGGGCTCCTCGCCGCGCGCGAACCCCACCACCAACGGAACCGCGACTCCGAGCGCGGCGATCGGTGAGATCACGCCCATGGTCCCCGAGGCGAGCGCGGCGTAGAAGCACAGCAGACCACTCGCCCCGGCGAGCCCGGCCGCGATCGACCAGCCGATCCATCCACGGTCGCTTGAGAAGCCGTCCGCCGCGAGTACGACGAGGGTGACCGCGATCAGCCCACAGGCTTGCGAACCGCCCACGACGGCGTACACCGGACGGCGTTTCGACATCACCCCGCCGTAGAAGTCCGCGCCGCCCCACAGCACGCTCGAGAGCAGCGCGAGTACGACTGACATGGGTTCCTCTCGGGGGCCGGGCCGACGGCCAGAGCGAGTCGGGGCGACTACGGCAAGATGACGTTGACCGTAACCAACGGGTGATCGCTGGTGATTCCGACCTCGTCGTCATCGCGCACGGCCCACCCCGAGAACCGCAGGTCGCGGGTGCCGAAGATCCAGTCGATCCCGCCGTACGACGGCTCCGAGCAGGCCGCGTCGCGGCGATCTCCGCTCGCCGACTGCAAGAGCCCACCCCGGGTGAAGTAGCAGAAGGCCTCCGCCCGCTGGTTGAAGTCGCCGAGCAGGATCACCGGATCACCGTCGGCCCCGAGTTGGCGGACCAGGCGTCGCTCGACGGCGTTGGCCGCATCGCGATGCTCACCTTGAGCCGGGAACTGAGCCGTGCTTGCCGGGTTGTGCACGTTGACGAACCAGACGTCGACCCCCGTCTCGCGATGCCGCAGACGCACGACGGGCATCGGCCGCAGGTTGCCGTTGAAGTACGGCACGTCGACGGTGCGCGCGGTCCGCAACTGCCACGTCGTGCGACGCCACGCGAGGGCGTTCTCGGAGTCGTCCTTCGCGTGGAACAGCCGCCACGAACCCCCGGCGTACTCCTCCAACTCACCGGCTTGGGGTCGCTGCAACTCCTGCAGCCCGACCACATCGGCACCCGCCTCGTCGAGCAGGCGCATCGCGCGTCGCAGCCGCTTGGGACCGGCGTCCATCTCCGGCGCCTTGCCCGTCGCCAAGGTGTGGGAGTTGCCAAGCACGTTGAACGTCGCGACGACTGCGTCGCCAGGTTGCTCCGGCGCGCCGCTCGGGCCGGCGTCGGGTGCGCCCGGGACCGGCGACTCGGAGCCGGGCCTTGCTTCGTCGGGCGGTCCCTGCTCGGTCCCGGGCAGCGCGACCCCGGCCCCCATGATGAGAGCCGCCAACGGCGCCCCCAGGAGCGTGATCGCCGTCATGATCAGCACCAGCATCACGTTGTTGAACCGCTTGCTGCGACGCCCTGCTCCCCGCGGCGGCTGGAGCGCTTCCGAGGGGTCCTCCGGGGGGTTGCTCACGTTCGCCATTTTGGCAGAGCGGTTGTCGGCAACGCGGGCTGAGACCCAGGTCACACCCTTGATCGATCCAATTCCTTCGGTGGAATTTCGGGCGGTAACTTGCACCATGAGTACGCCGACACCAGCCCCCACGACCCACTCGGGCATCCTCGACTTCGTCGCATCAGCCGTCGAGCTCTGCCGGCCGGACGACGTGCACTGGGTCACCGGAAGCGACGCCGAGTGGACTTCGCTGACCGACCTATTGGTCGCGAGCGGCACCTTCACCCGGCTCGACCCGGCCATCAAGCCCAACTCCTTCTACGCCGCCAGCGACCCGACCGACGTGGCCCGCGTCGAGGAACGCACCTACATCTGCTCCCGCGAGGAGCGCGACGCCGGCCCCACCAACAACTGGATGGCACCCGACGAGATGCGCGGGATCCTGACCGGACTGTTCGACGGGTGCATGCGCGGCCGGACGATGTACGTCATCCCGTTCGTCATGGGCAACCTCGACGCCGACCACCCGCTGTTCGGAGTCGAGATCACCGACTCGGCGTACGTCGTGGTCTCGATGCGGATCATGGCCGGCATCGGCACCGACGTCCTGCGCGCCATTGAGGAGCGCGGTGCCGACTTCGTCCCGGCGATGCACTCGGTGGGGGCACCGTTGGTCGCCGATCAAGATGTGCCTCGCAAAGATGTCCCTCCCAAAGATGTCCCTCCCAAAGATGTCCCATGGCCGTGCAGCGACACGAAGTACATCACCCACTTCCCCGAGACCCGCGAGATCTGGTCCTACGGCTCGGGGTACGGCGGCAACGCGCTGCTCGGCAAGAAGTGCTACGCGCTGCGCATCGCCTCGGCGATGGGCCGCGACGAGGGTTGGATGGCCGAGCACATGTTGATCCTCAAGCTGACCTCGCCCGCCGACGAGGTGCGCTACATCGCGGCGGCGTTCCCCAGCGCGTGCGGCAAGACCAACCTCGCGATGCTCGAGCCCACCATCCCCGGTTGGAAGGTCGAGACGTTGGGCGACGACATCGCGTGGATGCGCTTCGGTGAGGACGGCCGGTTGTACGCCGTCAACCCCGAGCACGGCTTCTTCGGAGTCGCGCCCGGGACCAATGAGCTGACCAACCCCAACGCGATGCGCACGATCGAGCAGGGCAACTCGATCTTCACCAATGTCGCCCTCACCCCGGAGGGGGACATCTGGTGGGAGGGCCTCGAGAACACCCCGGCTCGGGCGACGAGTTGGAAGGGCGAACCCTGGACGCCCGACTCCGAGGAGTTGTCCTCGCACCCCAACAGCCGCTACTGCACACCGATCGAGCAATGCCCGATCCTGGCGCCGGAGTACTACGCGCCCGGCGGCGTGCCGATCGACGCGATCTTGTTCGGCGGACGCCGCAAGACGACGATCCCGCTGGTCACCGAAGCCCGTGACTGGACGCACGGCACGTTCATCGGCGCCACGTTGTCCTCGGAGACCACGGCTGCCGCGGTCGGCGCGGTCGGCGTCGTACGACGTGATCCGATGGCGATGCTCCCGTTCATCGGCTACAACGCCGGCGACTACATGTCGCACTGGATCGAGATGGGCAAGCAGCACGACGCCCAGCAGATGCCCGCGGTGTTCCTGGTCAACTGGTTCCGGCGCGACGAGGACGGCGGGTTCCTCTGGCCCGGCTTCGGCGAGAACAGCCGGGTGCTCAAGTGGGTCGTCGAGCGGCTCGAGGGGACGGCTGCGGCGGTGGAGACCCCGATCGGGTACGTCCCGACGCCCGACTCGCTGGACACCGCCGGGCTCGACCTCACACAGGAGCAGATCGAGCGGGCGCTGGCGTTCGATGCCGACGAATGGCGAGCGGAACTGCCGCTGATCACCGCGTGGTTCGAGAAGTTCGGCGACGACCTGCCCGCCGTACTCTGGACGGAGCTTGACGCGCTGCGCGCACGCCTGGGAGTGCCCCAGGCCTAGGCAGAGCGGGGCGACCGGTTCGCACTTTTATGCAGGCCCCCACTCGCTCTGATTGGGGGCTTTGCAATATTCTGCAGCCACGGGGCTGGGAGGGAGCTCAGGAGGACAATCCCTCGTGGGGCTCGGCTCGGGGCACTTACTCGGGGCACTCCGGAAGGAGGTTGCGTGGACAACGTCGGTCCGGAGCAGCGCGCGCTGTTCGAGTCCAAGGCGATGGCGCTCTACGAGCACATCGTGACGCACGCAGGCATGCGCCCGTCCGATCCGCGGGTGGCGCCTGGAGGACCCGACCACGACGCCTTCGAGCTGCTCATGGAGCTGGGTCTGCTGACTCTCGACGCCACCAGCGGGCAGTACCTCGCCGTCGACCCGTCGACGGCCCAGTCGCGGGTCGTGACGCCGATGGGGCACGAGGGCGCGACGCTGCTGGCCGAGTCGGCACATTGGGCCCGAGCGTTCGGTTCGATCGCACACACCTGGCGGCGTTTTCCCCAGGCCACTCAAGGCCCGTTCACCGAACTCCGTGGCGAGGCCATCAACCCCTTCCTGGCTGCTGCCGTCGCGGACGCCGAGGTCGAGCTGCTGACCGCGCAGCCGCAGACCGGGCGAGATGCGCCGACCTTGGCCGCGGCCGCCGTACGAGACACCAAGGCGCTCGAGCGCGGCGTGAAGATGCGGATCTTGTACCAGCACTCGGCTCGCCGCAGCGCGATGACCCATAAGTACGTGCTCGCGGTGGCCGCGGCCAAGGT
>JAKFXV010000218.1 GCA_021731205.1 Nocardioides sp.
CTTCAACGAGGGCCGCGTCGAACAGGTCGCGACCCCGGCCGAGCTCTACGAGTCACCGGCAACGGCGTTCGTGGCGGGGTTCGTCGGCACCTCCAACCTGCTCGCCGGCGACGCCGCCGAGGCAGTCTTCGGTCGCTCGGGCACGTTCAGCATCCGGCCCGAGAAGATCCACCTGGCGGACGCCTCGACGGCTGACCCCTCGACAGCGCCGGCCAAGGCTGCCGGGGTGGTGCGCGCCGTGGTGTATCTCGGTTCGGTCAACCACTATCTGGTCGACCTCGATGCCGGCGGCTCACTGACCGTGCTGCGCCAGAACCTGCACGCGAGCACCGACGCCTCGGTCGCGGGCCAGGGCTCTCGGGTCCAACTCGACTGGGCCGATGAGCACGTCATCGACCTCACCCCGACCCCGGATGCGTACCCCGCTCCGGCCACCTGAAGGAGAACAGATGAGAACTAGGAACCGGATGGGCAGGCCCATCCGAGCGCTGGCGGCGGCTGCCGCACTGGCGCTAGTCGTCGCCGGCTGCGGCACCGAGTCCGGGGACACGACGCCGTCGGCCGACGACACAGCCGACGCCGGCTTCACCCCACCCGACCTGCCGATGGCCACCGAGCTCGGCGACTTCGAAGGGCAGGTCAGCCTGTTGGCGTGGCCGGGCTACGTCGAGGACGGCAGCACCGATCCCACCGTCGACTGGGTGACGCCCTTTGAAGAAGCGACCGGGTGCGAGGTCAGTGTGAAGACGTTCGGCACCTCCGACGAAGCCATCCAGCTGATGAAGTCAGGCGAGTACGACGTCGTCTCGGCCTCGGGTGACGCGTCGCTGCGGTTGATCGCCGCGGGTGATGTGGAGCCGGTCAACACCGACCTGGTGCCGAACTACGCCGACATCTGGCCCTTCCTGAAGGATCGTGCCTGGAACTCGGTCAACGGCCAGATGTACGGCATCCCGCACGGGTACGGCGCCAACCTGCTGATGTACAACACCGAGGTCGTCGACCCGGCGCCCACCAGCTGGGGTGCGGTCTTCGACCCGGACTCGCCGTACGCCGGCAAGGTCACGGCCTACGACTCGCCCATCTACATCGCCGACGCGGCGTTGTACCTCATGAAGACCCAGCCCGACCTCGGGATCCAGGACCCCTACGCCTTGGACGAGACCCAGCTGGCTGCTGCCGTTGAGCTGCTCAAGACCCAAGGCACGATCATCGGGGAGTACTGGTCGGACTACACGGTGCAGTTGTCGTCCTTCAAGTCCGGGGACTCGGTGATCGGCACCTCGTGGCAGATCATCGCCAACCTCGCTCAGGGAGAGAAGACGCCGGTCGAGGTCGTCCTTCCTGAAGAGGGCTCCACCGGCTGGTCGGACACGTGGATGGTCAGCTCCAAGACCGAGAACCGCAACTGCGCCTATGCCTGGATGGACCACATCGCCAGCCCCGAGGCCAACGCGGCGGCGACGGAGTGGTTCGGTGAGGCGCCGTCCAGCTCGGCAGCCTGCGAGGTCGCGAGCGAGGGCCACTGTGAGGCCTTCAACGCGGGCGACGAGGCGTTCGCCGAGGAGCTGTACTACTGGAACACCCCGATCGAGCAGTGCCTCGACGGTCGGACCGACGTCACCTGCACGACGTACGCCGACTGGCAGCAGGCCTGGACCGAGATCAAGGGATAGCCGTGGTGAGGGGGTCGTTCGCGGCCCCCTCATCCCCGGTTGGAGGACGGTTTCGGAGGACGATTTCGGAGGAGCATGACCGACATCCTGCATCGCCATCCCCGGCTACGGCTGGCTGGGCTCCTGGGTCCGCCGATGCTGTGGCTGGGGGTGGCCTACCTCGGGGCACTCGCCGCCTTGTTCATCACCTCCCTGTGGACGGTCAACACCTTCACCGGGTCGATCCAACGCGAGTGGAACCTCGACAACTTCCGTGATCTGCTCACCCTCGAGGTCTACCGCGCGATCACGGTCCGCACCCTGCTGATCGCCGTGGCCGTCACGGTGATCGACGCCTTGCTGGCCTTCCCGATCGCCCTGTTCATGGCGAAGGTGGCGACCCGTCGCTGGCAGAAGATCCTCGTGATCGCGGTGCTGACGCCGCTGTGGGCGTCGTACCTCGTGAAGGCGTATGCCTGGCGAGCGATGTTCTCGGGCACCGGCCCGATCGCCTGGATGGCGGAGCCGCTCGGTCTCGGAACGCCCGGCTACGGCTTGGCCGCCACCGTGGTGACGCTGGCCTATCTGTGGCTGCCGTACATGATCTTGCCGTTGTACGCCGGCCTCGAACGGCTGCCGAACTCCTTGCTGGAGGCGTCCTCGGACCTCGGCGCCGGCGGCGCGACGACGCTGCGGCGCGTCGTACTCCCGATCCTGATGCCGGCCGTCGTGGCCGGCTCGATCTTCACCTTCTCGCTGACGCTGGGCGACTACATCGCCGTGAAGATCGTCGGCGGCGGCACCCAGATGCTGGGCAACGCGGTCTACGACACCTTCCTGACCGGCAACAACATGCCCTTCGCCGCCGCCCTGTCCACCATCCCGGTGCTGATCATGCTGGTCTACCTCAGCGCGGCCCGGCGCAGCGGAGCGCTGGAGAACCTATGAACCTGTCACGTCGCACCCGACGCGTGCTGGGAGCGCTCACGGCGCTCGTGCTCGGATTCGTGTACCTGCCGCTGATGTTGGTCGTCATCAACTCGTTCAACACCTCCCGGACCTTCGGGTGGCCACCGGACGGGTTCACGACCAGTTGGTGGAGTGCGGCGTGGCGCTCGGAGGGAGCCCGGTCGGCGCTGTTGACCTCTGTGCAGGTGGCGTTGCTGTCGACCGTGGTCGCGCTCGTCCTCGGCACCATGGCGGCCCTCGCGCTGCACCGGTTCGACTTCTTCGGCCGCGACGTGGTGTCACTGCTGATCATCTTGCCGATCGCCCTCCCGGGCGTCGTGACGGGCATCGCGTTGGCCAATGCGTTCACGACCATGATCGGGGTCAAGCTGGGGCTGCTCACGGTCGTCGTCGCCCACGCGACGTTCTGCATCGTGACGGTGTTCAACAACGCCATCGCGCGGCTGCGCCGGATGGGTGGCAACCTCGAGGAGGCCTCGATGGACCTTGGCGCCGGCGCTTTCACGACGTTCCGACTGATCACGCTGCCGATGCTGCGCTCGGCTCTGCTCGCGGGTGGGCTGCTGGCGTTCGCGTTGAGCTTCGACGAGATCATCGTGACGACCTTCACCGCCGGGGCCGGCGTACAAACGCTGCCGATCTGGATCTTCAGCAACCTGTTCCGGCCCAACCAGGCGCCGGTGGTCAACGTCGTCGCGGCCGCCCTGATCCTGTTGTCCGTGCTCCCGATCTGGTTGGCCCAACGCCTCGCCGGCAGCGACGAGGGTGTCGCCTCCTCGCGCTAGCTCGGGACGCGCCTAGACGGCGTACACCGCGAGCTCGCCCGCGAGGTCGGCGTGCGCCCGCCCGGACACTCGAGTGCCCTCGCCGGTGTGTTCCAGCGAGTCGATCTCGCCGTGTTGATGCAGGCGGTTCAACAGATCGCCCCGGTCATAGGGCACCAACGCGTCGAAACCGACGCCGGGATGCGGGAGCTCTGACTCGATCCGGGCCCGCGCCGCCTCGATCCCTTCGCCACTGGCGGCGGACACGACCACGCTGTGCGGCTCTCGCTGCTGGAGTCGCGCCAACACCATCGGGTCGGCGATGTCGGCCTTGTTGATCACGATCAGCTCGGGGATCTTGTCGGCACCGATCTCCGCCAGCACCTCCCGCACGGCCGCGATCTGACCCTCGGGGTCGGGATGCGAGCCGTCCACGACGTGGAGCAGCAGGTCGGCATCCGCGACCTCTTCGAGCGTCGAGCGGAAGGCCTCAACGAGCTGGTGGGGCAGGTGACGCACGAACCCGACCGTGTCGGACATCGTGTAGACCCGTCCGTCGAGGGTGGTCGTGCGGCGCGTCGTGGGATCGAGAGTGGCGAACAGCGCGTCCTCGACCAGCACCCCGGCCCCGGTCAGCCGGTTCAGCAACGAGGACTTGCCGGCGTTGGTGTAGCCCGCGATCGCGACGCTCGGGACCTGGTGGCGCCGTCGTTCCTGACGCTTGGTCTCGCGAGTGCCGCTCATCGCCGCGAGGTCGCGCCGCAGCTTGGCGATCTTGGTGTTGATCCGGCGGCGATCGGTCTCGATCTTGGTCTCACCGGGCCCACGCCCACCGATGCCCTCGCCGCCGGAGACCCGGCCGCCCGCCTGTCGGGAGAGGTTGCCGCCCCACCCGCGCAGTCGCTGCTTCATGTAGTTGAGCTGGGCCAGCTCGACCTGCGCCTGGCCTTCTCGCGACTTCGCGTGCTGGGCGAAGATGTCGAGGATCAGCGCCGTGCGGTCGACCACCTTGACCTTGAGTCGATCCTCCAGATTGCGCAGTTGTGACGGGGCCAGCTCACCGTCGCAGATGACGGTGTCGGCGCCGGTCGCCCGGACGATCTCGGCCAGTCCCTCGACCTTGCCTCGCCCGATGTACGTCGCCGGGTCGGGCTTCTGACGACGCTGATAGATCGCTTCCAGCACCTCGGAGCCAGCCGTGTGCGCCAACAGAGCCAACTCCGCCATCGAGTTCTCGGCGTCCGCAACCGTGCCTTCGGTCCACACCCCCACCAGGACGACGCGCTCCAGCCGCAGTTGGCGGTACTCGACCTCCGAGATGTCCTCGAGCTCGGTGGACAGTCCAGCGACCCTGCGCAAGGCGTGGCGTTCGGCCAACTCGATCGCGCCGAGGGTCTCCTCCTCCGGATCGGCCTCCTCGAGGTAGCCGGAGACGAAACCGTCGTCGGCCCTCTCGTCAGTCAAGTCGTCAGTCAAGTCGTCAGCCCGGTCGTGAGCCCAGTCGTCAGTCCGGGCCAACTCGGCGTCGAGATCGAAGTCGGGTGCGTTCGTCATATGCACCCAGCGTAGGCCGGTGCCGAAGGTGTGGCGACACAGTTTCCTCTCCCCGGACGTGCGCATGCGGTGGCGGCGCCTGCCTGAGGTTAGGGTTTTCCCCTAGCCATGACTGTGCACACTTCCCCCGGGCCGACCCCCACGAGGCCCAGCGCCACGAGCAAGTCCCTTGAGCTTCAGGGGCTCCGCGCCGTCGCCGTCGGCCTGGTCGTCTGCTTCCACCTGTGGCCCCAAGCCATCAGCGGTGGGTATGTCGGCGTCGACGTGTTCTTCGTGATCTCCGGCTATCTGATCACCCAACACCTGGCTCGAGAGGTGCACAGCACGGGGACGGTGCGTGTCACTCGGTTCTGGGCTCGCCGGATCCGGAGACTGCTGCCGGCCGCCCTGCTGGTGCTCGCGCTTTCCGGGCTGGCCGTCATGGTGTGGTTCCCGAGCACCATGTGGGCCAACTCGGCCCATCACATAGCCGCCAGTGCGTTGTACGTCGAGAACTGGGCCCTGGCGTCCGAGTCCGTCGACTACATGGCCCAAGACAACGTGCCGACCGTCGCGCAGCACTACTGGTCGCTCTCCGTGGAGGAACAGTTCTACTTTGCCTGGCCACTGATCATCGTGGCTGTGGTGGCCGCCGCGGCGCGGGCCCGCAAGCCGGTCCGGGGCCGGCGTAGGCGCCTGCCCACGAACCGCCAGCAGACCCAACCGACGCTCCTCGGGGTGTTGGTGCTCGTCTCCCTGGCGTCGCTCGCCTGGTCCGTGCTGAGCACCCCCGGCGACCAGGCCTTGGCCTATCTCAGCTCACTGACTCGAGTCTGGGAGTTCGGCATCGGCGCTATCGCCGCCCTGGTCGCCTGGCGACCGGGGGCGTCGGCCGCACGGCTGCTCGGTTGGGCGGGTGTCGCAGCCATCACCGTCAGCGGACTCACCTTCACCGAGCGCAGCGCGTTCCCGGGCTGGATCGCGCTGCTGCCGGTGCTCGGATCCCTCGCCGTGATCATCAGCGGACTCGGCGGCCGGAGCACCGCCGGATGGTGGTTGGCGCGCAAGCCGCTCACCGTGATCGGGGACCTCTCGTACTCCATCTACCTGGTGCACTGGCCGCTGATCGTGATCACCCCGATGGCACTCGGGAGCGAGCTGGACAACCAGACCAAGCTCGCGATTCTCGGCGCGACCGTGGTCCTGGCCCAACTGTCCAAGACCTACGTCGAGGACCCGTGTCGCGAGAGTGCCTTCCTGGCCGGCAGGTCGTGGCGGACCTTTGGTTTCGCGGTGCTCGGAATGGCCGTCCTGGTGGGCAGCAACCTCGCGTGGCGCTTCGAGCTCGATCGGCGCGAGGCGGTCGCCACGGCCGCGGCCGAAGAGTTGCTCGAGGCCAACGGCAGGTGCCTGGGACCCCAAGCGCTCGATCCGCGCCAGGGCTGCCCCTCGGTCACCGGCACGGGACAACTGGCCTCCCCACCCGAGGTGGTCGTACAACAGGGCTATCTGCCGCTGTTCCAGGAATGCCATGCCGCGATGTTCGAGGAGACCTTGCTCGGCTGCGAACTCGGAGATCTCACGAACCCCACCCGAACCGTGGCTCTGGTCGGCGACTCCCACGCGGCGTCGCTGATGCCGCTGATGGATGCCCTCGGCGAGGCCCAAGGGTGGCGGGTCGTGGCGCATCCCAAGACCTCCTGCCCCCTCACTCTGGCCCGCCGGGTGCTGGCGGACTCGGAGACCGACACCGACGTGGCCGAGTCGTGCGAGAGGTTCAATGCCGAAGTCATTGCCTCCCTGGTGGACGATCCTGAGGTCACCGATGTCTTCTTCAGCAGCTTCACCTCGGCCTACACGTGGACGTCCATGCCCGGGCAGAGCCTGCCCCAACCGGAGACCGACGGATTCACCTCCATCTATCGGCTGATGATCGATGCAGGCAAGCGGGTCCATGTCTTCCGCGACGTCCCCCGCACCAACGGGAAGTCCGTTCCCGACTGTCTCGCCAAGGGCAACAGCGGTCCGATTCGCTGCGCCAGTCCGCGGACCGATGCGCTGCCGCTCGACAACGCAGTGCGGGCGGCGGAGGCGATGAACGATCCCCGAGTCCGGGTGATCGACCTGACCGACAGCTTCTGCGACGAGTCGATCTGCCATGTCCGGATCGGTGACGTCATCGTGTACCGCGACAGCTCGCACCTGTCGATGGAGTACTCGCGACTGTTGGCGCCGTACGTCCTCGAACAGCTCGCCCGCGGCAACTGACCTCGGTCCGGATCAGGCCATCGCGGCACGGAACGAGGCAGGAGTGCCGAGCAACGCATCGAGCTTGTGGAACGACTGACCCCAGCCCACGGCCGTCATGTCGCGGAACAGTTCCGGGAACGGTCCCTGACGCAGCTCCAACCGGGTCCCCTCGCCGTCGGCGTGGAACTCCAAGCGCAGGGTCAGCTTGGTTCCGGGAGCCATGCCCGGGAAGTCGTTGACGATCTCGTAGCCGACGATGAGCTCGTTCTCGACGACCTCCTCGAAGACCGAGTCCACCGGCGAGACGACCTCCGGGTCGTCGTTGTTGACCATCGTCATCCGCCAGTGGCCACCGGAGCGGGCGTCGATATCGATCGAGGACAACGGGACGTGGAAGACCAGCGGCGCGAACCACTGGGCCAACTCGGCCGGGTCGACGAACGCGCGGAAGACATCAACGGGCGGCGCCGCGAAGTAGCGAGACATCGTGAGTTCGAAGGTGTCACTCATGGGAGAACTTCCTTATCTGTTGTGCCGATCTGTATGTCGTGGTCTCTATGTCGTGGTCTCTATGTCGTGGTTTGTATGTCGTGGTCTGGGGCAGTGGGGCGCGCCGCCAGGTGGGCCTCGAGGCGATCGAAACGCTGCTCCCAGACCAAACCCAGGCGCTGCATCCATCCGATCGCCTCCTGCATCGGCTCGACCCGGAGCGAACTCGACCGCCACTGCGCCTGCCGATCCCGGCTGATCAGTCCGGCTGCCTCGAGCACCTTGAGGTGTCGCGAAACGGCAGGCATCGTCATCGGGAGCGGCTCGGCCAGCTCGGAGACCGTTGCCGGCCCCTCCCCCAGTCGGTCCAGAATCTGCCGTCGAGTCGGGTCGGCCAGGGCAGCGAACACGGTGCTCAACCGATCGCGCTCCATGCTTAACCAACTCCTTATATAACTGAGTGGTTAAATTAGAGGCCGTCAAGCACCTGTGTCAAGGCTCGACCGGGATCTGACTACTTCGGAGGCAACCTGACACCGCCGTCAACGCGGATCGTCTCGCCGTTGACGTAGGGGTTGCGGACGCACTCCGCGACCATGCTGGCCAGCTCCTCGGGCCACCCAAGGCGCTTGGGGAACAGCACGCTCTCGCCCAACTTGGCC
>JAKFXV010000219.1 GCA_021731205.1 Nocardioides sp.
GGATGGTTGGCCGCCAGCTTCGCGAGCGCGGGACCGAAGACCTCGGCACCCAGCCGGGCAGCGTTCTCGACCATGCCCTCGTCAGTCATCGCCTCGATGGTCGCGACGGCGGCCGCGCACGCGAGCGGATGTCCCGAGTAGGTCAGGCCGCCGGGATAGACCCGCTCGTCGAAGGTTGCCGCGATCGAC
This sequence comes from Nocardioides sp., assembly GCA_021731205.1. Taxonomy (GTDB): domain Bacteria; phylum Actinomycetota; class Actinomycetes; order Propionibacteriales; family Nocardioidaceae; genus Nocardioides. The sequence continues at coordinate 190 of JAKFXV010000219.1, forward strand.
GCGCTGATGATCACCCCACCCAGTGGGACGTAGCCGGAGTTGACGCCCTTCGCGAAGGTGATCAGATCCGGCACGACGTCGTAGTTCTCGAACGCGAACCAGCGCCCACTACGCCCGAACCCGGCCATCACCTCGTCGGCGATGTAGACGATGCCGTGGCGGTCGCACAGGTCGCGCACCCCGGCCAGGTAGCCCGGCGGAGGCGGCATAATGCCCGCCGTGCCAGGGATCGACTCCAGCACGATCGCCGCGATCCCGGCCGGCCCCTCCAGCGCGACGACCTGCTCCAGATGTTCCAGCGCGCGCTCGCATTCTTCGGCCTCGGTCGTCGCGTGGAACGGACTGCGATACAGGAACGGCCCGAAAAAGTGCACCGTCCCGGCGCTGCCGTTGTCGCTGGCCCAGCGGCGCGGGTCACCGGTCATGTTGACGGCCAAGTGGGTGCCCCCGTGATACGAGCGGTACGTCGAGAGCACCTTGGTGCGGCCGGTGTGCAGCCGCGCCATGCGCACGGCGTGCTCGATGGCGTCGGCGCCGCCGTTGGTGAAGAACACCTTGTCCATGCCGTCGGGCGCCAGCCCCGTGATCAGCCGAGCCGCCTCGGACCGAGCTGCGTTGGCGAACTGCGGCGCAACGGTGGCCATCGCCGCCGCCTGCTCCTGGATCGCCGCGACCACGCGTGGGTGCTGGTGGCCGATGTTGGTGAAGACCAGCTGCGAGGTGAAGTCGAGGTACTCCTTGCCGCGCTCGTCCCACACCCGCGAACCCGCGCTCCGACTCAACACCAGCGGCTTGATCTTGGCTTGCGCCGACCAGGAGTGGAAGACGTGGGCACGATCGAGCTCGAAGGCTCGCGACTCATCGATCATGCTCGGCAGCCTACGTCCGCCCCGCCTCGCCAGCCACCGGGCGACGCGCTGGTCTCGACAGGCCAGGTGCCTGCGGACACACGAAGGGCGGTCAACCCGGTCGTTCGGGTTGACCGCCCTGCGCGGCGTACAGGTTGGAACTAGCTCACTTGAGCGAGACGCTGGCGCCAGCTGCTTCGAGAACTTCCTTCGCCTTCTCGGCGGCGGCCTTGTCAACGCCCTCGAGAACGGCCTTGGGAGCGGCCTCGACGAGGTCCTTGGCCTCCTTCAGGCCGAGGGAGGTCAGGGCGCGCACCTCCTTGATGACGTTGATCTTCTTGTCACCGGCGGCCTCGAGAACGACGTCGAAGGAGTCCTGCTCGGCGGCAGCCTCGTCAGCGCCACCGCCACCACCGGCGGCTGGGGCAGCGGCAGCCACGGCCACGGGCGCGGCGGCAGTCACGCCGAAGGTCTCTTCGAACTGCTTCACGAACTCGCTGAGCTCGATCAGGGTCATTTCCTTGAATGCGTCGAGCAGGGCATCGGTGCTGAGCTTCGCCATGGTGGCGGTTCCTTCCGTTCGGCGGCCTCATCACGAGGCCGAGTATGTGTGTTGGGTTGGTGCAGGTTTGGTACGACGGATCAGGCGGCGGGCTGTTCCTGCTTGTTCTTGGCTTGCAGGGCTCCCACGACGCGGGCGGCCTGCGCGAGCGGGGCGTTGAGCAGGTAGACGGCCTGCGACAGCGACGCGAGCATGGCGCCCGCGAGCTTGGCCATCAGCACCTCGCGCGACTCGAGGTCGGCGAGCTTCGCCACCTCGGCAGCGCTCAGCGCCTTGCCGTCCAAGATCCCGCCCTTGATGACCAGCGCGGGGTTGGCCTTGGCGAAGTCACGCAGTCCCTTGGCCGCCTCGACGACGTCGCCGTTGATGAACGCGATGGCGGTCGGGCCGGTCAGCAGTTCATCGAAACCGGGGATTCCGGCCTCGGTCGCGGCCAACTTGGCGAGCGTGTTCTTGACCACGGCGTAGTCGGCGTTGTCGCCGAGTGAGCGCCGAAGATCTTGCAGTTGCTTCACGGTGAGACCGCGATATTCGGTCAACACCGCTCCAGCCGAGGCGCTGAAGGACTCAGCGATCTCGGCGACGGCGGCTGCCTTGTCTGGCCGTGCCATGGGTCTCCCTTCCAGATCGAGCTTGGTGTGGATTCGTGCGTGTCCAGCGAACCGGCGGTCTGCGGTCGGGGCCACACAAGACGAAACGCCCTGGGCACAGGCCGCAGGGCGTGGTGCGCTCCATGGAACGCTTGCTCTGACACCTGCGCAGGCCGTCCGCTGGTGCGGACCTTCGGTCGGAGCCCGAGAACCTGGGAGGCTCTTGGATTCCGGCAACCGGCGGTCTTTGGTTCTCGCAAACAGTACGGCGTCCGACAGCGTGCGGCCAAATCGTCCGCCTCGTTCTGCCCACTCCGCTGACCCGGCGCGAAAGCACATCAAATCGCGCTGACCCGGCTCGAAAACACGCGCAAGCGTGTCTTTTCGAGCCGGGTCAGCGCAGATTTGGGGCTTTTCGCGCCGGGTCAGCGTTAGGCGGCGTCGTCCTCGGTCACGTTGCGGGTGCGGTTGGGGTCGATCGGGATGCCTGGACCCATCGTGGTCGACACGGTGATCTTCTTGATGTAGCGACCCTTGGAGCTCGACGGCTTGAGCCGAAGGATCTCCTCTAGCGCCGCCGCATAGTTCTCGACCAACTGGATGTCGGTGAAGGACGCCTTGCCGATGATGAAGTGCAGGTTCGAGTGTCGATCCACCCGGAACTCGATCTTGCCGCCCTTGATGTCCGAGACCGCCTTGGCGACGTCGGCCGTGACCGTTCCGGTCTTCGGGTTGGGCATGAGGCCTCGGGGGCCGAGCACCCGGCCCAGGCGGCCGACCTTCCCCATCATGTCCGGAGTCGCGACGACGGCGTCGAAGTCCAGCCAGCCGCCGTTGACCTTCTCGATCAACTCGTCACCGCCGACGATGTCGGCACCGGCTTCGCGGGCGGCCTCGGCCTTCTCGGCGTTGGCGAACACCAAGACCCGGGCGGTCTTGCCCGTGCCGTGCGGCAAGTTGACCGTGCCGCGAACCATCTGGTCGGCCTTGCGTGGGTCGACGCCGAGCCGCATGGCCACGTCGACGGTCTCGTCGAACTTGACCTTGCTGGACGCCTTCGCCAGCCGCACCGCGGCGAGTGGCGAGTAGAGCTGGGACTTGTCGATGGTCTGTGCCGCCGAACGGTAGTTCTTGCTGCGCTGCATGAGTGGTTCTCTCTTCTTTCGAGGTGTGGTCGTGTGGACCAGCGCGGTCCTGCCACAGGTTCTTGAGTGTTTGGCGTGCTGGGTTGTGCGGACTACTCGGTCGTGACGCCCATCGAGCGTGCGGTGCCCTCGACGATCTTCATGGCTGCCTCGACATCATTGGCGTTGAGGTCAGGCAGCTTGGTGGTCGCAATCTCGCGCACCTGCTCCTTGGTCAACTTGGCGACCTTGTCCTTGTGCGGAACGCTGGAACCCTTCTTGAGCCCCGCCGCCTTCTTGATCAGTTCCGAGGCCGGCGGGGTCTTGGTGATGAAGGTGAAGCTGCGGTCCTCGAAGATCGTGATCTCCACGGGGATCACGTTGCCGCGCATGGTTTCGGTCTGGGCGTTGTAGGCCTTGCAGAAGTCCATGATGTTCACGCCGTGCGGACCCAGTGCGGTGCCGACGGGCGGGGCCGGGGTGGCCGCGCCGGCCTGCAACTGCACCTTCACGAGCGCGGCGATCTTCTTCTTGGGAGGCATAACTTTTCGTTGGTCCTTCTCGTGCGTACGTCGTGGTCTTGGTGGACCCGGTTCAGGGCCCTGCCACCTGGTTGTTGCGGTTGAACGTGACTCTCAGTGAGCGTCAGACCTTCTCGATCTGGCTGAAGCTCAGCTCGACCGGGGTCTCCCGGCCGAAGATCTCGACGAGGGCCTTGACCCTCTGGGACTCGACATTGATCTCGGTGATCGTGGCGTGCAAGGTCGCGAACGGCCCGTCGACCACCATGACGGAGTCGGAGACGACGAAGTCGGACATCTCGACCGGCTTCTTGGCACCGCCACTCTTGACGCTCGGTGCCTTGCCGGCCGCGACCGCCTCGGCCTCGGCCGCCGCGACCACTGCTGGGGCCAACATGTTCTCGACCTCGGCCATGCTCAGCGGGACGGGTTGGTGGCTGTGACCGACGAACCCGGTGACCGACGGCGTGTTCCGCACGGCCGACCACGACTCGTCGGTGAGGTCCATCCGCACCAGGACGTAGCCGGGCAACACGGTGCGTCGCACCAGCTTGCGCTGGCCATTCTTGATCTCGGCGACCTCTTCGGTCGGGACCACGATCTCGTGGATGTAGTCCTCCATGTTGAGCGAGTGGACCCGGTTCTCGAGGTTGGCCTTCACCCGGTTCTCCATGCCGGAGTAGGTGTGCACCACGAACCAGTCACCTGGCTTGGCCCACAACTCTTCGCGGAACTCCTCCAGCGGGTCGGCCTCGGGCGCAGGCGCGTCTTCGGCCGGCACCTCGTCTGGTTCGTCCGCGACGGACTGCTCCTCGGCCAGTTGCTCCTCGGCCGGCTGTTCCTCGGCCACCGGGGCATCCTCCACCGGTGCTTCCTCGGGCGCGACGGAAGACTCGTCGACCGCTCCGGTCGAGTCGAACGGGTCATACTGTTGCGACACGTGGTGCTCCGCTCCCTTGTTCTGGGCTTCCTTGTTCTGGGCTTCCGTGCTCTCTGGACTTCATGTGCTCTTGACTGCCTGGGTGGTCTTGGTGCCGGCCCCTGCGTGGGCTACTGACCCTTGTCGCCGCCGAAAATGCTCAGCACCAACTTGCCGAGCGCCAGGTCGAGCAACGAGACCAACACCATCATCACGGTCACGAACACCATCACCACGATGAAGTACGTCACCAGTTGGTCGCGAGTGGGCCACACCACCTTGCGGAGTTCGGCCACGACCTGGCGATAGAACGTCGCCGGGGACGTACGTCGAGCCTGGTCGGCGCCGTCGCCGGAACCGCGTACGACGCTGCTCTCTGCTCCGCCGCCATCCATGAGCTGACCTACTTCCGTTGCTGTCGACCGTCTCCGGCCTTGACCCGACCTCGCTAGCCGAGCGAGGCGTTTCGTGCAGGGCACGAGGGACTTGAACCCCCAACCTTCGGTTTTGGAGACCGATGCTCTGCCAGTTGAGCTAGTGCCCTCCGGGGCAACACCCTCGAGCCGAACACCCGTTCCGCAGACTCAGCGCGAAGCGTGATGCGCATTGTTCTTGAGGGCAGGCCGAAGCATGGGGGCGAAGCACCAACAAAGGAGTCTACGGGGAACCCTGCAGTCGAGTCCAAACGCCTCGGGCACGGTCGCGGCCCGGACGGTGGGCTCCGGCGGGCCCGGGGAGCGGGGGCAGCGGGCAGGTCGCGGCACCTTACGATGGACCCCATGACGTCTGGCCCGGACCCGACCCCAGCAACCGCACGCGCACGCCGTGTCTCTCGCCGCATCGGCGCGATCGCCGAGTCCGCCACCCTCAAGGTCGATGCCAAGGCGAAGTCGCTCAAGGCCGACGGTCGCCCGGTGATCGGATTCGGCGCCGGGGAGCCGGACTTCCCGACCCCCTCCTACATCGTCGAGGCGGCCATTGCTGCGTGCCGCGATCCCCGCAACCACCGCTACACCCCGGCCGGAGGGCTCCCCGAGCTCAAGCAGGCGATCGCCGCCAAGACTCGGCGCGACAGCGGGTTCGAGGTCGACCCTGCACAGGTCCTTGTGACCAATGGCGGAAAGCAGGCGATCTACGCCGCCTTCGCCGTCATGCTCGACCCGGGCGACGAGGTGATCGTGCCGGCGCCGTACTGGACGACGTACCCCGAAGCGATCCAGCTCGCCGGAGGGGTCGCGGTCGAGGTCCTTGCCGACGAGACGCAGGACTACAAGGTGACCGTCGAACAACTGGAGGCGGCCCGCACCGAGCGCACCAAGGTGTTGCTGTTCGTCTCCCCGTCCAATCCCACGGGCGCCGTCTACACCGCCGACGAGATCCGCGCCATCGGTCGCTGGGTCGAGGACAACCAGCTGTGGGTCCTGACCGACGAGATCTACGAGCACCTGGTGTACGACGGTGTCGACACCGGCTCGATGCCGGTGCTGTGCCCTTTCCTCGCCGACAACTGTGTGATCGTCAACGGGGTGGCTAAGACCTACGCCATGACGGGCTGGCGGGTGGGCTGGATGATCGGTCCGGCGGACCTCGTGAAGGCGGCCACCAACCTGCAGTCACACGCCACCTCCAACGTCGCAAATGTCGCTCAGCGTGCCGCCATTGCGGCCGTCTCCGGCGACTTGACGGCCGTTGAAGAGATGAAGGCGGCCTTCGACCGGCGACGACGCACGATGGTGGAGATGCTGAACCAGATCGACGGTGTCGTGTGCCCGACGCCCCAGGGCGCGTTCTACGCCTACCCCTCGGTCAAGGGACTGCTCGGGCGACCGATCGCGGCAGCCGGTGGCGTCGTCGCGAGATCCTCTGCCGAGCTCGCCGAGCTCATCCTCGAGCGGGCTGAGGTGGCCGTGGTCCCAGGCGAGGCCTTCGGCTCGCCCGGCTATCTCCGACTGTCGTACGCACTGGGCGACGACGAGCTGGTCGAGGGCGTTTCTCGCATGCAGAAGCTCTTCGCCTGAGTGGTTCTCACGAGTTCGCAGCCGCTCGCGGGTTCCACCGGACCCGCGACGCGCCGTGATCTGAGCACGCTGCCCAAGGCCCACCTCCACCTGCATTTCACCGGGTCGATGCGCCACCAGACCCTGCTCGACCTGGCCGAACGCGACGGGCATCATCTGCCCGACGCGTTGGTCGAGGACTGGCCCCCGAGGTTGTCGGGGGCCGACCAGAAGGGTTGGTTCCGCTTCCAGCGGCTCTATGACATCGCGCGATCGGTGCTGCGCACCGAGGACGACGTCCGACGGTTGGTCCTCGAGGCCGCCGAGGACGACGTGGCGGACGGTGGGCGGTGGTTGGAGATCCAGGTCGACCCGAGCGGGTACGCCGCGCGGTTCGGCGGGATCACCGCCTTCACCGAGCTTGTCTTGGACTCGGTCAGCGCGGCCACGGCAGCTACCCGACTGCCGATCCGGGTGGTGATCGCGGCCAACCGGACCCGGCATCCGCTGGACGCCAGGGCACTCGCGCGGCTCGCGGCACAGTACGCCGACCGCGGCGTGGTCGGCTTCGGGCTGTCCAACGACGAGCGTCGGGGGCTGACCGCGGACTTCGGTCCGGCGTTCGCGATCGCAGCTCGGGCCGGCCTGCTGTTGGTGCCGCACGGGGGCGAACTGCTCGGCGCAGACAGTGCCCGAGCCAGTCTGGGCCTGGGTGCGGACCGACTCGGACACGGTGTCCGCGCCATCGAGGACCCCCGGCTGCTCGACGAGCTGGCCGCACGCGGTGTCGCGCTCGAGGTGTGCCCGAGCTCCAACGTGTCGTTGGGAGTTTTCGCTGAGGCGGCGCAGGTGCCGGTCCCGGCACTGATGGACGCGGGGATAGGGGTCGCCCTCGGTGCCGACGATCCGTTGTTGTTCGGCACCCGCCTCGCCGACCAGTACGAACTCGTTCGCGCAGTTCACGGCTTCGGTGACGACCGGCTGGCCGAGCTCGCGGCCATGTCGATCAATGCCTCATCGGCCCCCGACGACGTGCGCGCCAGGCTGCTGGGCGACGTGGACCAGTGGCTGGCCGGTGCCACCGAGCGTCCGCCGCGCGACGGGGATGGCGCTAGGAGCTGACGCCGTCGGCCCGGGTGAAGGCGTGCGCGGGTCCGACCACGTGCACGCTCACGGGATCCCCGACCAGGGGACTGTCGACCGAGTCGACCCGCACTGCCAGGGAGTCGTCGCTGGCATCGGGCGACACCATCACCAGGCAGTCATGGCCGTAGTAGTGCCGTTGGCGGACCCGAAAACCACCCTGCCCCAGGCGCAACTCCACCTGTTCTGGGCGAATCAGCAGTTCGATGGCCCCGGGCGGGGTGCGCTGATGTGTGACCGCACCCCACGGGGTCTGCGCCACCGTGCCGTCGGTCGTGGCTGTGACGATGTTCCCGGCTCCGAGGAACGTCGCGACCCAACCGCTCGCCGGAGCCTCGTAGAGCTCGGCCGGAGTGCCCGACTGCGCGATCCGACCGCCTCGCAACACGAAGAGGCGGTCGGAT
>JAKFXV010000129.1 GCA_021731205.1 Nocardioides sp.
GCCTCCGGGAGAGGCACTCACCGATCCTCCCGCCGGTGTCGCAGCCGCTCGACCAGGCCGGCCAAGCGGTCTTCGCCACCCAGATGAGCGGCGTCTCCGCCGAAGTGCGCGGGCGGGAACGCTCCCGTGCGCGCGCGGTCTGCGGCGACCCCGAACGCCTCGTCCGGCGTCAGCACGTCGTACAGCTCGGCGCAGGTGGCGTACTGCGGCGGCCACAACACGGCTTCGCCCGCATCGGCCGCGCGCAGGGCCTGGCCCACCGACCACCAGCCGGCGCGCTCGGCCTCCGACGACAGGTCCAGGGGCTCCTGGCCGGCCGGAACCTCGGCCAGGAAGAACCAGGTGCGATAGCGGCGCGGAACTCCCGGTGGAGTCACCCAGCACGCCCAGGGCACGAGCGCCCCGGGGTGCAGCACGACACCGGTCTCTTCGCGAGTCTCGCGAATGGCCGCGGCGACCAGGGCAGTGGCCAGCTCTGCGGGTACGCCGAGGGCGCGGGACCAGGCTCCGCGACGCTCGTCATCGAGGGCGTCATCGATGGTGTCATCGGGGTGGTCCTGCGGGTCCACACCGCCGCCGGGGAAGACCGCCGTCCCCGGGGCGAAGGCCATCCGGGCATGACGATGCAGGAAGTAGAGCTCCAGGCCTCCGGGGCGCGCTTCGCCGGCACGCAGGAGTACGACGGAGGCGGCGTTGCGAGGTTCGGCCTCCCCCATCGCCGTCAGACCTCGACGATCAGCTCGACCTCAACGGGCACATCGAGCGGGAGCGATGCGACGCCGACCGCGGAGCGAGCATGCTTGCCTGCGTCTCCGAACACCGCCCCGAGCAGTTCGGAGGCACCGTTGGCCACCTTCGGCTGCGCGGTGAAGTCGGGCGTCGACGCCACGAACACCGTCACCTTGACGACCCGGGTGACCGACGCAAGATCCCCGATCTCTGCCTTCACCGCGGCCAACGCGTTGAGCGCGCACTGGCGAGCACAGGCATACCCCTGCTCCTCCGAGACCCCGGCCCCCAACTTGCCGGTCGCGAGCATCGCGCCGTCGACCGCCGGCAACTGGCCCGCGGTGAAGACCAGGCTCCCTGACCGCGCGGTCGGCGCGTACGCCGCCAACGGCGGCACGACCTCGGGCAGAGTCAGCCCGAGCTCGGCGAGCCGCGCCTCCGGGTCGCTGCCAGAGGGGGGTGTCACGGGACCGGTCGCTTGAAGTAGCCCACGAGATTCTCGGGGTTCATCCCCGGGGCGATCTGCACCAGCTCCCAGCCGTCGGCACCGAAGTTGTCGAGGATCTGCTTAGCCGCGTGGGTCAGGATCGGGGCGGTGAGGTACTCCCATTTCGTCATGGAGCGACCCTACTCCGAGCCATGGCGGCCAGGAGCAGGGTCGCGTCCCAGGTGGTTGGCGAGTCAGACGTCGTCCTCGTCGTCCTCGTCCTCGTCATCGCCCTGACCGTCGTTGTCGTCACAGTCGTCCGACGCGTCGTCGTCCTCGTCCTCGTTGTCGATGCCGTCGTCGTCGCCGTCCTCGTCGCCGTCCACGACACCGTCGTCGTCGGAGTCGTTGTCGCGAGCCTTGAAGCCGAAGTCGTTCTCGTCCTCGTCGTCGATGCCGTCGGAGTCAGCGTCGTCGTCGTCACGTCGGCACGACTCGTCGGAGTCGTCCTCGTCCTCGTTGTCGATGCCGTCGCGATCGGCGTCCTCGTCACCGTCCCGAATCCCGTCGTCGTCGGTGTCGCGCTGATGCACCTTGGTGCTCTTGAGCCCGTCCTTGACCTCGTCGCCGTCGTCCATGCCGTCGTTGTCGCTGTCTTCGTCGGTCGGATCGAGGTGCTTGCGGAACTCGCGCAGGTTCTTGAGTCCGTCCTTGTCCTTGTCCTTGCGCGCATTCGCCTTGTGGGGATTGAGACCCTCGGCGCGCTCCCACCGGTTGGGCATACCGTCGCCGTCACTGTCGCGCCCGCCCCCGGCCGTAGCCGGGGCCAGCGTCAAGAGGCCGGCGGTAGCCAGCACCGCCAGTACGGCGATCACGCGACCCAGCACGGACCGGTACACACCTCGTTTGTTGAAGAAACTCACGTTCACTCCTTCGTGGGGCCAAAGCAGGCTCAAGACGAGCCGCATGTGCATCTTCGGGCCACCACGGCATGGAGGTGAGGAGGATGAGAGGACTCTCACGCCCCTCTCATCGGGGTCTCACCGCGAGGGCGAGACCACCGGGGGTTCGGTCTTCGCGCGGATCTCGTCCTCGGTGACACCGGGCGCGAGCTCCACCAGCACCAGCCCTTCAGGGCGTACGTCGAGCACGCCTAGGTCGGTGATGATCCGTTGTACAACGCCCCGGCCGGTGTAGGGCAGCGAGCATTCGTCGACGATCTTGTAGGAGCCGTCCCGGGCGACATGCTCCATCAACACGATCACCCGGCGGGCCCCGTGCACGAGGTCCATCGCACCGCCCATGCCCTTGACCATCTTGCCGGGGATCATCCAGTTGGCGATGTCGCCGGTCGCCGAGACCTGCATCGCCCCGAGAATCGCGGCGTCGATCTTGCCGCCGCGGATCATGCCGAACGAGGTCGCCGAGTCGAAGAACGAAGCCCCCGGACGCACAGTGACGGTCTCCTTGCCGGCGTTGATCAGGTCAGGATCCTCGTCCCCCTCGAAGGGATAGGCGCCGACGCCGAGGATGCCGTTCTCGGACTGCAGGACCAGCTCGACACTGTCGGGAACGTAGTTCGGCACCAAGGTCGGCAGCCCGATCCCCAAGTTGACGTACGACCCGTCGCTCAGCTCGCTGGCGGCCCGGGCGGCCATCTGCTCACGCGTCCAAGCCATCTCAGCCATCCTCACGCGGGCGCACCGTGCGACGCTCGATGCGCTTGTCGGCTACCTGCTCCGGCGTCAGCGCCACGACGCGCTGCACGAAGACGCCGGGGGTGTGAATGTTGTTCGGATCGAGCTCGCCGGGTTCCACGAGCTCTTCCACCTCGGCGATCGTGGTGCGCGCGCACATCGCGGCGAGCGGATTGAAGTTCCGCGCGGAGTCCCGATAGACCAGGTTGCCGTGCCGATCCCCACGCCACGCCCGCACCAGACCGAAGTCGGTGACGATGGCGCGCTCCAAGACGAAGTCGTGGCCGTCGAAACTGCGCACTTCCTTGGCGGGCGAGGCCAGGGCAACGCCACCGGAGTCGTCGTAGCGCCACGGCAGCCCGCCCTCGGCGACCTGGGTGCCGACCCCGGTGGCGGTGAAGAACGCTGGGATGCCGGACCCACCCGCCCGCATCCGCTCGGCGAGCGTGCCCTGCGGAGTCAACTCGACCTCGAGTTCACCGGAGAGGTACTGCCGTTCGAACTCACGGTTCTCTCCGACGTACGACGACACCATCCGCCGCAATCGCTTCGCGTAGAGCAGCCGGCCCAGTCCCCACTCGTCGACGCCGCAGTTGTTGGAGACCACCTCGAGCTCGGCGGCTCCCTGCTCCAGCAACGCCTCGACCAGCACCGACGGGATCCCGCACAGGCCGAAACCACCCACCGAGAGGGTGGCGCCGTGGGGGATGTCGGCCACGGCCTGCGCGGCACTCGAGACGACCTTGTCCATCCCCGGATCGTACTCTTGCGGGCATGCCAGCAGACCAGCCGTCGACCCGGCTACACGTGGTCACGGGGAAAGGTGGGGCTGGGAAGTCGACGGTCGCGGCGGCGTTGGCGCTAGCTCTGGCCGGACCCGGCAAGCGGGTCCTGCTGTGCGAGGTGGAAGGCCGCCAGGGCATCTCCCGGCTGTTCGCCGGCGCCCCCCTGGGCGTCACGGAGGCGGCCTTGACCCACGGGCTGACACCAGGGCCCGGCGCTGGGCTGGGCCAGCCTGGCGGCGAGGTGTTCGCGCTTCACATCGACCCGGAGGCAGCACTGCGCGAGTACCTCGCGACGTACCTCCATGTGGGTCCGGCGGTCCGCGCGCTGGAGGCCTTCGGCATGGTCGAGTTCGCCACCTCGATCGCGCCGGGACTGCGCGACGTACTGCTGACGGGCAAGGTCTATGAAGCCACCAAGCCCACTCGTCGCGGCAAGGGTGCGCTGACCTACGACGCCGTCGTACTCGATGCGCCGCCGACCGGCAGGGTGACCCGGTTCCTGACGGCCAACGCCGAGCTCGCGGGGCTCGCCCGGATGGGACCGATCAAGAACCAGGCTGACAGCGTGATGGCCACCTTGCGCGGCCCCCAGACAGCAATCCACCTGGTGACGCTGCTCGAGGACATGGTCGTGCAGGAAACCGTCGACGCCGTCTCGGAACTGCGGTCCGCAGAGCTTCCGGTGCGCTCGGTCGTGATCAATCGGGCCCGTCCGCAGCTGCTCGAGGACGAGCTGGCAAACAGCGTCGCAGCCGGCGCAGTCCGACCTCAGGACGTCGCGACCACCCTTTCCCGGGCGTTCTCGATCTCACCCGGCAGCCGCGGGTCGGCCAGGCCGCCGGACCTCGGCTTCGTGGACACGTTGCTCCGGTGGGGCACCCAACACACCGAGCGCAGACGGCTGGAGAACGTCGAACGCGACCGCCTGTACGCTCTCGGGCTCGACCTCACCGAACTCCCCGCACACCCTGGCCCGGTCGATCCCACAACGCTGCGCGACTTCGCCCGCGACCTGAGCCAGAGCCGGATCGCGCGGTGACCTCCCGGCCAAGGCTCGATGTCGACGCGCTGCTGGACGACCCGCAGACCAAGATCGTGGTGTGTTGCGGCTCGGGTGGAGTCGGCAAGACCACGACCGCGGCGGCGTTGGCGCTCCGAGCGGCCGAGCGTGGTCGCCGTGTCGTCGTGTTGACCATCGACCCGGCCAAACGCTTGGCGCAGTCGCTCGGCATCGAGGCGTTGGACAACACCCCACGCACCGTGCGCGGTCTGCGTCAGGATCCGGGTCGTGGATCGGGAAGCCTCGCCGCCACGATGCTCGACATGAAGTCGACCTTCGATGAGGTGGTGGTCAGCCAGGCCACGCCGGACAAGGCCCGGCAGATCCTGGGAAACCCGTTCTACATCGCCTTGTCGACCTCCTTCGCCGGCACCCAGGAGTACATGGCGATGGAGAAGTTGGGGCAGTTGCACACCCAGGCCACCGCCGAGGGGACCTACGACCTGATCGTGGTCGACACTCCCCCCTCGCGCTCCGCCTTGGACTTCCTGGACGCTCCGGAGCGGTTGTCCGCGTTCTTGGACGGCCGCTTCATCCGCCTGCTCATGGCCCCGGCGCGCGGGCCGGCGCGGCTGCTTGGTTCGGGGATCAGCATGGTCACCCACGCGATGAGCACGATCTTGGGCTCCCACGTGCTCGAGGACATGCAGACGTTCGTCGCCGCGCTGGACACGGTCTTCGGCGGGTTCCGCCAGCGCGCCGCGCGGACCTACTCGCTCTTGCAGGCCCCGGGAACGGCGTTCGTGGTGGTGGCGACTCCCGAACGCGACGCGCTCGACGAGGCGTCGTACTTCCTGAACCGGCTGGGTGAGGAGCAGATGCCGCTCGCGGGGGTCATCGTCAACCGGATGACCGAACTCGAAGGGGGCGAAGTCGTCACCGTGGAGCAGGCTCTCGATGCCGCGGCAGCCTTGGGTTCCGCCGGTTCGCAGGCCGACAGGTCAGCTCGCGTGTGTGCAGGACTGCTCAAGGTGTACGCCGACCGGGTCGCCACTGCGACCACGCAATTGCAATATCGAGAAGACTTCAGGACGGCCCACGATGGTGTGCCGATGGCTTCGGTGCCGGCGCTGATCAGCGACGTGCATGACCTCGACGGATTGCGAATGGTCGGTGAATTGCTCGCGAAAGGCTCGCCGAAATCTGGCCGGAAAACTCCGGCCAAGGACCCAACTAAACCGAAGCGGTGACGCGACTTGCGGCCTCGAGCTTGGCGGCCTCGAACAGACTGCGCCACGAGTGCTCGGGACGCCGGCGCAGCAAGGCGCGGCGCTCGCGCTCGGTCATACCGCCCCAGACACCCCATTCGATCTGGTTGTCGAGAGCCTCAGCCAGGCATTCGGTGCGCACCGGGCAGCCGGCACAGACCTGCTTCGCCTTGTTCTGCTCCGCGCCCTTCACGAACAGTTGGTCCGGCTGGGTGTCGCGGCAAGCGGCGACTCGCACCCAATCCTCAACCCACATCTTTCCGCCCCGATTCATCGTTCACGAGTGAGCGCTTTGATTGCTCAAAGACATTGCACTCTCAAAGTAAAGAAACTTTTCCGTTCAATCCAGAGACATATGGTTCAAACGTAATGACCCATTTGGACTAGTCCTATCTGTCGATAGAGAGACCACATGGGGCTATACGGACTACACATCGGCACGCAAAGCGCCGAACCTGAGGGGAAACTGAAATTTCTTGGGCGCTGAGCGCGAAGTGGGTTCGCGGAGCCCTCTCGTCTACCCTGGAGCGCATGTCCCGGCCACCCGAAGAGCGTCTGCCGCGGCAGCGGTTGTTCTCTCACCTGGGCGTGATGGGAGCCGTCGCCGTCGTGATGGGCCTGCTCGTCGCCGGCCTCGCGATCCCGTTCGTCGGGGTCCTCGGGGCCGGCTCCAAGGAGTTCGCCGAGACGATGCAGGAGTTTCCCGAGGAGCTGGAGACCCCGCCGCTGGCCCAGAAGACCGTGATCTTGGACTCTCGAGGCAACCAGATCGCCTCGATCTTCGACGAGAACCGGGTCAATGTGCGCCTAGACCAGATCTCCCGGATCATGGTCGCCTCCATCGTGTCGATCGAGGATTACCGCTTCTACGAACACGGCGCGATCGACCTGAAGGGCACCCTCCGGGCTCTGCTCAAGAACCAGGCAGCTGGTGGCGTGGCCGTGCAGGGCGGCTCGTCGATCACCCAGCAGACGGTCAAGCTGACGCTGCTGGCGCAGGCTGGAGACGACCCCGAGGCGATCGCGGCCGCCACGGAGAACTCCTACGCCCGCAAGGTCAACGAGCTGCGCTACAGCATCGCGCTCGAGGAGAAGCACACCAAGGACTGGATCCTCGAGCGCTACCTCAACATCGCCTACTTCGGTGACGGGGTCTACGGCATCCAGGCCGCGGCCAGGCACTACTTCGCGGTCAACGCGCGCAAGTTGAACCTGGCCCAGTCGGCGATGCTGGCCGGTCTGGTCAAGAACCCCGTCGGCTACGACCCGACGAACTATCCCGACAAGGCCATCGGTCGCCGCAACGTCGTACTCGACCGGATGGCCGAGCTCAACGTGATCACCGAGGCTGAGCGGGACGCCGCGAAGGCGACCGACCTCGACCTACAGCTCACCCGCACCAAGAACGGCTGCGTCGAGTCGCCGGCGGCGTTCTTCTGCGACTACGTGATGTCGTACCTGATGGCCGACGAGACTCTCGGGGCGTCGGCGGAGGACCGCGAGAAGCTGCTCAAGTCGGGCGGCCTGACCATCCACACCACGGTTGACCTGCGCTACCAGCGGGCCGCCGACCGATCCGTGAGCGCTCGGGTGTTCGCGCGTGACCAGGCCATCGGCGGTTTGGCCATGGTCGAACCCGGCACGGGGCACGTGAAGGCACTGGCGCAGTCGCGGCCGATGGGACCCCGCAAGAAGCAGGGAGAGACGTTCCTCAACTACGTCGTCCCCCGCAAGTACGGCGACTCCAACGGGTTCCAGGCCGGCTCCACCTTCAAGGCGTTCACGCTGGCCGCAGCGCTCAACCGGGGCATCCCGCTCGACACCAAGATCAAGGCCCCGGAACCGGTCTCCATCACTCAGACGGAGTACGAAGTCTGCAACGGCAAGCGCTACGACAACTCCGGGCAGTGGGAGCCGACGAACTCCACGGGCAACGGCACCTTCGACCTCTACTCAGGGACGCGCCTGTCGGTGAACACCTTCTTCGTCCAGTTGGAGCTCGCCACCGGCGTGTGCGCGCCGTACCAGCTGGCGCAGCAGATGGGGCTCGACCTGGCCAAGAAGGACCGCGCCTCGGAGTTGACCCCGTCGTTCACGCTCGGCACCGTCGACGTGAGTCCGCTGGAGATGGCGGAGGCCTATGCAACCTTCGCCGCCCGCGGGTTGCACTGCGACAGCACGCCGGTGACCTCGATCGAGGACGCCGACGGAAACTCGATCCGCGAGTACGCCCCCACCTGCTCTCAGTTGTTCCCAGAAGCAGTGGGCGACGGTGTCAACGCCGTACTCCGTGGGGTGCAGGAGGGCGGCGGGGGCGGCGACGTGAACGGCCTAACGATAAGC
>JAKFXV010000128.1 GCA_021731205.1 Nocardioides sp.
GGCTCGTTGATCCACACTCTGACGGTTCCCGGCGGGGGCTTCGACTACGGCTACGACGTCGTCAGCGACGGGCTAGGCGGGCTGATCGCCGTCGGACGGACCGAGTACGGCCTGGACGAGGCGGCCCTGCTTGGCGGGGGCGACGAAGACCTCGAAGGAGATGTACGACGACACCGGGTTGCCGGGCAGCGTGAAGATCGGCACCCCGCCGATCAGCCCGAAGCCCTGCGGCTTGCCCGGTTGCATCGCCACCGGCCCGAACCACATCGAACCCTCCGCGATCAGCGCCTCCTTGACCACGTCGAAGTCGCCCTGGCTGACACCGCCTGAGGTCACCACGAGGTCGGCTTCGCCCAGCTCGGCATGCAGCGCGGCCAGGAAGCCCTGCGGGTCGTCCGGCACGATCCCCACCCGGCGAGCGGTCGCCCCGAGCGCCTCGGCCGAGGCCGCGATCAGGTGGGAGTTCGCGTCGTAGATCGAGTCGGGGCCCAGCGGCGAACCCGGTTCGCACAGCTCCGAACCGGTGGCGATCACCACCACCCGCGGGCGGGGGTGAGCGACGACCGTGGCCTGCCCGAGGGCGGCAGCCAGCCCCAGCTGGCGGGGTCCCAATCGGGTGCCGACCGGCAGCAGCCGGTCGCCGACCCGGACGTCCTCCCCCGCGGACCGCACGTGCTGCCCCGGCCCTGAGGCTTCGGTGATCGTCACCAGCGCGACCCCGCGATCGGTCCATTCGTAGGGCACGACCGTGTCGCAGCCGTCCGGGATCGGGGCCCCGGTCATGATCTTGGCGACCTGGCCGGCCTCGATCCGGCGTACGCCGGCATTGCCGGCGCCGATCTCGCCCACGACCGGCAGCCGCACCGGAGTCTGAGCCGTCGCGCCGGCGACGTCGGCGGCGCGCGCGGCGTACCCGTCCATGGCGGAGTTGGCGAACGGCGGCAGCGCTACCCCGGCCACCAGATCCTCGGCCAGGACCAGCCCCAGGGCGTCGGGAAGCGGGATGGGGCGGGGCGCCAGCGGTTGGACGACTGCGGCGATCCGGGCCTGCAGCTCTTCGACCGGGATCGGATCGAGCGAGCTCTGTTCAGCCATCCTGGGCCGCACCATCCGCGGGGCCTGCGCCCAACACGGTGCCAGCCGTGACCCGTTGCGCGGCCGAGGTGGAGGAGAGCACCACGTCACCGACCAGGCGTACCCCGGGCTCGAAGGTCCAGTCCCCGTGGACCCGGAGCGAGGTGGCGTCCTTGAGCGAGGGCGCACCCTGACCGAAGCGCCGGTCGAAGTCGCCGACCAGCGCGTAGTACGACGTGTCCAGGTCCACGAACGGCACCGCCTCGGTGACCAGGTCAAGCCCATAGTCCGCGCCGAGGTCGTAGACATCGGAGCGCAGCACCAGCAAGTCGTTGGTCGTCTTGACCGGGACGAACCGGTCGCGGCCCACCTCGATCGTCCGGGCGCCGGCGAAGACCTCGATGGCCGCCCCCATGGCGCACTCGATCTGCACGACCTTCGGTGTCGAGGGCTTGGCCGGGTCGACCGGCTTGACGTTGCGGATCAACGGCAGACCCACGATGCCGTCGCGTTCGGCGAGGACCTGTTGCATAGCGGCCAAGTCGAACCACACGTTGTTGGTGGAGCAGAACCGGTGTCGGCTCAGATCCGCCAGCGCCTCTTGGTCCTCGGGCAAGGTCTGGGCGCTCTCGCGCAGCACGATCCGACCGTCGGCTCGACGGAGCGCGAAGTGACCGCCCTTGCGGTCCGAGGGCGTACGACGCACCGCCTCGATCGCGAACGGGGTGCCGGTCGAGGCCAGCCATCCCGCCACCTGCGGATCAGGAGTGGCGCCGAGATTGTCGGCGTTGGAGACGAACACCCGTTGATAGCCCTCGTCGACGAGCCGGTCGATCAACCCCGACGAGTGCAGGACGGTGTAGAGATCGCCATGGCCCGGCGGACACCACTCCAACTCGGGCGACGGCGGGTAGGACACCGGGGTGAGGCCGTCGAGCAGGAGTTTGGGCTCCTTGTTCTGCAAGAACTGCAGCGGCAGCCCGGCCACCGGCAGGTCGGTATAGCGCGCCAACGCGGCCATGGTGTCGGTCGAGGTGCGGAACGAGTTCATGAACATCAGCGGCAGCGGGGCGTCGTACTCCCGGCGCAGGTGCAGCACCTGACGTGCGATCAGGTCGAGGAACGACAACCCGTTGCGGACGCACAACAGCGACTTGGCCCGGTCCATGCCCATCGAGGTGCCGAGGCCCCCGTTGAGCTTGATGATCGCGGTGGTCCGGATCGCCTCGGCCGCGACGTCGTCCGGCACCGCGACATCCGCCAGCGCCTCCATCTCCAGCGGCTCGATCGAGGCCTCCGGGATCATGCCGGTCTCACCGGCCGCGAGTTGCGCGTAGTAGTGGGCGAAGACCTCGATCGCGAGGTCGTCGACGCCGGCGGATCGCATCTTTTCGCGGGCCAGGTCCACACCAGCGCTCATGGTGACGATCGTAGGCTGGTCGGGTGCCCGCACCGCAACAAGGCCCTGCCAACCCCGCGAAGTCGGCGCTACGCGACCAGCTGTTGGCGGCCCGGTCTCGCCGGCCGCTGGCCGAGGTAGCCGAAGCAGCGACCCAGCTGGCGGATCGGGTGCTCGCGTTGCCAGAGGTACGACGTGCGGCGACCGTGGCGGCGTACGTCTCGATCGGTGCTGAGCCGGGCACCGGCCGGCTGATCGACGCACTGACCGACGCCGGGAAGCGGGTGTTGCTGCCCAGACTTGCGCCCGCCGACGACGAGCTGCCCGGCTGGGATCTGGAGTGGTCGGTCTATCGCGGTCCTGGGTCGCTGGCACCGGCCCGCTTCGGCCTGCTCGAACCGGTCGGACCGCTGCTCGGCGTGGACGCGATCGGCACGGCCGATGTGGTCCTGGTGCCGGGCCTCGCGGTCTCCGCCGAGGGGATGCGTTTGGGCCGCGGAGCCGCCTGCTACGACCGCGCCCTGAGCCGGGTGCCGGTCGGAACGCTCACCTGCTTGTTGTTGTACGCCGACGAGGTGGGCCGCGCCGTACCCTTCGAGGCGCACGACCGACCGGTCACAGCGGTCGCGACCGCCGACGGTGTGACGAGGTTCGGCGACCGCCGCTAGGATTGGCAGTCGACGCCCGCGAGTGCCAGAACGGCCAGGAGGAGAACTCGTGCCCACCTATCAGTACGCCTGCACCGAATGCGAGCACGCCTTCGAGCAGGTCCAGGCGTTCACCGATGACGCGCTGACCGAATGCCCGGCCTGCCAGGGCCGGTTGCGCAAGGTGTTCAACGCGGTCGGCGTGGTCTTCAAGGGCTCCGGCTTCTACCGCAACGACTCCCGCTCCGCAGCCGAGCGTTCGGCGGCTGCCAAAGCCGAGAAGCCGGGCGGTGCGGAGAAGTCCGGATCAGAAAAGTCCGGGCCAGAGAAGTCCGGAACCGAGAAGTCGCGAACGGACAAACCGGCTGCCGCGTCGCCCGCGAAGTCGGAGCCCGCACCGACGAAGGCCCCCGCAGCGGCGACTTCGTCGAACTGATCGCTCCGCTGCCCTTCCGGGGTCCTGTGGAGACGCCCAGCGCGCAGTCCACGCACTGGCTAGCGTCCTTGAGATGCTGCGTTCCTCCAAGCTCTCCCTGCCGCTGCCGGTGCAGCGGATGCTGCGAACCCTGCGTCGAGCGGTTCTGCTGCGACGGCGCTGGCTCGCCGCTGTCTGCGCTGGCGTCGCCGTGGCGGCCGGATTGCAGGCGGTGTCTCCCGAGCCACCCGAGACGGTGCTGGTCTCCGCCGCAGCACGCGATCTCCCGAGTGGCGCGCTGCTGCAGGCCGACGACCTGGTCGAGCTCGCCCTTCCCCCGGCCGCCGTGCCAGCCGGGTTGGTGCAGCGAGCCGTGGGACGCGTGCTGGCAGCCCCGATGCGCCGCGGCGAAGTGCTGACCGACGCACGACTGATGGCTCCTGGCTTGTTGGCGGGCTACCCGGGGCTGCTCGCGGTGCCCGTCCGGTTGCCCGATCCGGGGGTCCGAGAGCTGCTCCGGGTCGGCGATCTGATCGACCTGGTCGCGGTCGATCCTGCCGGCGGGGGCACTCGAGTGGTCGCACGCCGGGCGGTCGTCCTGGCCCTTCCCGACCCGACAGTCGAGACCAGTGCGAGTGGTCTAGCCGGCGCCTTGGTGGTGATCGGCACCACCCCTGACACGGCTGGACAGGTCGCCGAAGCGGCGGTTAGGTCGTATCTAAGCGTCCAGTTCGGCGCCTAGCGGGGCGGTTGTCTACGCCGCGCTCCCGTTCGCACCGACTCCCCCAAACTCGGGGTCGGAGAGGAGATCGACGTGTCCACAACCTCTGGTCCGAATCTGTCCGGCTTCAAGGCCTTCCTGTTGCGCGGCAACCTTGTGGATCTGGCCGTCGCCGTGATCATCGGCACGGCCTTCGGCGCCGTCGTCACCCGGTTCACGGAGTTCCTGACCGGCCTGATGCCGAAGGGCGCCGACGAGATCTTCAGCACCAAGGCACAGTCCTTCGGTGCGTTCCTCAACGCAACGATCGCGTTCGTCTTCTTGGCCGCGGTCGTCTACTTCGTCGTGGTGACGCCCTACATGCGGCTGAAGGACAAGTTCTACCCGGACGAGCCGGCCGGCGAGCCCGCCGATGTCGCCCTGCTCACGGAGATCCGCGACCTGCTCGCTCAGCAGCAGCGGACGTGAGCGAAGCGAGAGAGCGCGCGGCTGCGCTCGAACTGCGAGCTCACCCATGGAACGTGAGCGAAGCGAGAGAGCGCGAGGCTGCGCTCGAACTGCGAGCTCAGCGAGAGCAGCGGAGAGTTCAGCCGTGGTGCGGGGGGACCTGCGCGCGTAACCAGTCGTCGTTCGCGCTGGCTGGGTCCTCTCCACTGTCGGACCCCTGATCGTCGACGGTCTGCTCGGGGAGCACCTCGCCGAAGACCTCGGCCAAACGTCGCTTCCGCTCCCACTCGGGCTGGGCGGCCGGGCCACCCATCAGGCACACAGTCCGTTGCGCTCGGCTTCTTCCGCGGCTTCCTCGGCAGCGGCCTCGTCGGCCGGCGTGGGGGCCGCCTGCGGAGGCTCGCCTTCGGTGGCTGGCGCGTCTGACCCGGGCGCGGTGTCGGCCTTGATGACGCCCTCCTTGAGCCGGCTGGGGATGGCCTTGTCCTGCGCGATCAACCGCCAGATCTCCTGGGCCTCAGGTGTCCAGACGATGCGATTGGAGTTGTTCGGGTCGGTCCCCCACGGGATCGTGAAGAACTGGATCTTGTTCAGGCCGATGTCCTTGAACTGCAGCCCCAGGCCCGCGAGCTTGCTGATGCTGGCCAGCCCCTTGTCGGGGTGCAGGGACTTGGTGGCGGCGTTGAGGAAGGACACCAATCGGTCAGGACGGGCGAGGGTGTCGGCGGAGATGATCTTCTGGGCCATCGATGCCACGAAGGTCTGCTGGCGCTTGACCCGGCCGATGTCCGAGCCGTCGCCGACGTACCTCACCCGGACGTAGTCGAGGGCGGCCTTGCCGTGCAGGACCTGGTTGCCTGCCGGGATGAAGATGTTGTGGGCTGAATCGTCGATCTCCTCTGGGACGCAGACCGGCACCCCGTCGATCGCGTCGACCATGTCCTTGAACCCGTTGAAGTCGATGACCACGTGGTGCTGCAACCGAACCTGGGTGATCTGCTCGAACTGCTGCATCGTGCAGGCCGGTCCACCGGCCGCGAACGCCGCGTTCCACTGCACGTAGTCGACGGCCGACAGCCGGTCGCCGTTGCGCAGCTTGCACTCGGGCCGGTTGACCATCGAGTCCCGGGGGATGCTGATGCCGTAGGCGCGTTTCCGGTTGGCCGAGATGTGCAACAAGATCGTCGTGTCCGAACGAGCACCGCTGTTGGTGAGCCCGTCGATGTTGTTGCCCTTGCCATCACGGGAGTCCGAGCCCATCACCAGGATGTTCAGCGGGCCGGTCGGACCCGCGTCGAACGCCTCGGGCCGGTCCTCGAGCAGCTCAGCGGAGGTGTCCGCCACGATGTTTCCGTTGAGGTGTCGATAGACGTACGCCACACTCATCGCCACACCGAGGGCCATGACAAGGGTCGTCGTGGTCAACACTTTGGCGACCGTGTGCCGCTTGCGCACCGGAGCCCGTCGCTTCGGCCCACCAGAGGTGTCCATGCTGCGTCCACCCCGCGCGGCCCGCGCACCGGGCACACGGCTCGCCTCCCGCATCGAGAGGGATTCGGCGTCGGTCACGTGGTGTTCCTCGGCAGTCGGTTGGAGCGCTACGACTTGGACGCGACTTGAGGCGCCCACGTGCTCGCGTCTCGAAATTAGCCGAGCCGACCAACACGTCGTTCAACAGTGTCCCGCGTGGTCGGCGTCGGGGCAAAAATCCGTCTCGCGACCATGGCAGGATTGCCGGTGGTATTCGGCGCCCCAGTAGCTCAGCGGATAGAGCAGCCGCCTCCTAAGCGAAAGGTCACAGGTTCGACTCCTGTCTGGGGCACTCATGCTCCGGTTGATGGGTGACACTCCCGAGAAACCGTGGGCTGTGCGTTTGCTGAGCGTTCTGGGTCGATCGTTGTCGTACAGTCCCGACATGACTCGGCATTGCATGAAATACACGGGGCCCTCCGCAACCATCAGCGGCGCGCTACGCATGCTCCACGAAGAAGGGCTCACGGTCGTCGAGCTCCCCAGGCAAGAGTTCCCACAGACCGGCGAAGATCCCGATCCCCTCGCTCAGTGCATCGTCTGTACCGGCGCCGAAGCGGCGTTGGAGGCCTGCGAACTTCGGTTCCGAGATTCGCCGCTTGGGCAGATCTCCACGCTGACCGTCTGCCGCTGAGCCCACGCCCCCCGGCGAGGCCACGCGGGCGGTTCAGGCCAGCGCCAACACTCGTCGTCGGAGGTGCGGGGCGTGGCTGACGGCACCGGCGCTCAGTAGGGCGAGAGCGATGCCGAGCGCTAGACCGCTGACGACATAGGTCTCCAGCTCAGCCGGTCGGAACTCCCGAACGCCTTCGCGGGCAACGACTTCGCTCGTCGTGTTGTTCGTGGCGATGGCTCGCTCGAGCCGGGCCTGCAATAACCGCACGGTGTCGAACAGGGACTGGGCAGGTGCGCCGGCACTGATGGAGTTCTGCGCCTGCGCCTCCAAGGTCGCGACCCGCCGCTTCAGCAACGACAGCCGCTCGCTGCCCAGCGCGAAGGTGTCCGCCTGCTGCTCGAGCATTGACGTCACGGCAGCGACCAAGCCTTGGCGAGCGGCCACTTCGGTGTCGGCCGTGACCTGGATGATCAGGATTCGCGACAAGGGTTTCGCGGTCACCTTCAGGCTGTCGATCGCGGCGGCGCGCGAGACGCCCATCTCCTCCGACACCCGGTCGATGGTCTCGGAGGAGAACAGCAACGCCGCCGTGGTGTCCAACGTGACCAGGGGTTGGCGCTCCTGTTCGGGCCGCAACGACAAGTAGGTGATCTGGGGCGAGACCAACACCCGCGATGTCGCGACGTACTGCGGCTCGAGGAGGAAGAACAAGGTTGCGCCCACCAAGGCACCTACCACCGACAAGGTGGTCAGCCGACGCCAGTAGCGGCGGAAGTGCGCCCCATAATCCGCCATCCGCGGAAGAGGCCGGGGGTCGTTGCTCACTCTCACCGCCTCCAGATCGGCCGATGACCCAACAACTCGGTCAATGCGGCATCGCTCGGCTCATAGTGCGCCTGCAGTCGGCGTCGCACCTCTGGGTCGATGCCCCGACCCGGGCGCGCGTTGTAGCGGTCGAATCGCTTCGGCATCCGATGGTCGACCTCGAGGAACTTCGTGATCCGCTGAAACTCCTCCTCGGGACTCTCGAAGAACGACTCACTCTCCACCAGCAGCACCTGCTCGCGCCCCAACCCCTCAACGTACGGCGCCAACAGGCGGGCGTACTCCCCGCGGCGCCGATAGGCGTGGTGGCGATGGTTGAAACTCTGATAGTCGGCGTCACTCAGCATCCGCTCTTCTTCGCCGGCGAGCCGCGCGTCCTCCAGGTCTAGGGCGCGCTCGAAGCTCTGCTCCCATTCGAACCCACGAGCCAGCTCGTGCTTGTACGCCGAGTACGCCCGCTCGACCGGGTCCCGCACCATCGCGATGATCTTGACGCCCGGCAGGTCCTTCACG
>JAKFXV010000127.1 GCA_021731205.1 Nocardioides sp.
GATGTGGCTGAAGGATGCTGGCCTGCACGGCGGCGAAGGTTATGGCCGCCGCTACGACTCGTGGGTGTCGTGGCTAGACGATCAGGGCATCGAGGCGATCGGCTTCGGGTGGATCACCCCATGCATCGAACCTTGCGCGACTCCCCGGTCCGTCAGTTCCTGGATTGGCCGTACGCCGTCGAACAGCCGATCGCGCCGGCTTTCGGCCGCTGGGCGGCCGGCACCGAAACCGCTCGGACCTGGGACGACGACCAGCTGTTGGCGGCGCGCTTGGTGCGCGCCGAGGACGTACTCCAGGAGACCCAGGGCCAGCCCGGGGCGGAGGACCCCGCCAGCATCGTGTTGTGGCAACAGCGGGGGCTGCGGCGCGCTCGGCTGGTCGACACCGCTCAGGCGGCCCTGGTGGGTGCGTGTGATGGCGAGGTCGCGCTCGGGCCCCTGCTCGACGCGCTCGCGACCCTGCTTGAGGAGCCCGGACCCGAGCTGCGAGCCAGGACGCTGCCGGTGGTTCGCGAGTTGCTGACCGAAGGGTTCCTCGAGACCCGCTGACCTGCTGCCAACTGCCCGCTGACGGCCTCGTCAGTGGGGCGATCAGCGGGAGGTTGGCCTGCACGCGCTACCGTAATCGGCCGGAGACTCTGGACGCGTCGAGGCGCGGAACAAAGAAAGTGGCATTCGTGGCGCACAAGTTGGTGATCGTCGAATCACCCGCAAAAGCCCGCACGATCGGGGGCTACCTCGGTTCGGGCTATGTCGTCGAGTCCTCGATCGGTCACATTCGCGATCTGCCCCAAAGTGCTGCCGACACACCCGCTCGGATCAAGGACAAGCCGTGGGGCCGCCTGGCCGTTGACGTCGAGAACGACTTCCAGCCGTACTACGTCGTCCCGCGTGACAAGAAGAGCCACATCACCAAGCTCAAAGGCCTGCTCAAGGACGCCGACGAGCTCTTCCTCGCCACGGACGAGGACCGCGAGGGGGAGGCCATCGCCTGGCACCTGCTCGACGAGCTCAAACCCCGGGTGCCGGTGCGCCGGATGGTGTTCCACGAGATCACGAAGCCGGCCATCTTGGAAGCCGCTGCCAACCCGCGCGAGCTCGATATGGATCTGGTGGAGGCCCAGGAGGCCCGCCGGATCCTCGACCGGCTCTACGGCTACGAGATCTCCCCCGTGCTGTGGCGCAAGGTGATGTCGGGACTCTCCGCGGGCCGGGTCCAGTCGGTCGCTACGCGCCTGGTCGTCGATCGCGAGCGGGAGCGGATGCGCTTCCACTCGGCGTCGTACTGGGATCTCGAGGGCACCTTCGACGCCGGCTCGGGACACTCGCCGCGGATGTTTCCCGCGAAGCTGTACTCCGTCGATGCGGTGCGGGTCGCACGCGGTGGCGACTTCGGCCCCGACGGCAAGCTGGCCAACGAGCGGGTGCACCTCGACCGCACAGCGGCTCAGGATCTCGTCGCGGCCCTGGCCGACGCTGCCTTCGACGTCCGCTCGGTCGAGGCCAAGCCCTACCGCCGTTCGCCGTACGCGCCGTTCCGAACGACGACGATGCAGCAGGAGGCCAGCCGCAAGCTCGGGATGAGCGCGGCGGGCGCGATGTCGGTGGCGCAACGCCTCTACGAGAACGGCTTCATCACCTATATGCGCACCGATTCGACCACGCTCTCAGGCGCGGCGATCGAGGCTGCTCGCGACCAGGTGCGCGAGTTGTACGGCGCCGAGTACCTCCCCGACAGCCCGCGGGTCTACACCAAGAAGGTCGCCAACGCCCAAGAGGCGCACGAGGCCATCCGACCGGCAGGCGAGCGGTTCCGCACCCCTGCCCAGACGGGCCTGACCGGTGATCAGTTCCGGCTGTACAAGCTGATCTGGATGCGCACGGTGGCCTCGCAGATGAAGGACGCGACCGGTCAGAGCATCTCGGTTCGCCTCGGCGGGTCGGCGGCAACCGGGCAGGACGTGGTGTTCTCAGCGTCGGGTCGGGTGATCACCTTCCACGGCTTCCTGAAGGCGTACGTCGAGGGGACCGAGGGCGGCAAGCGCACCGACGACGCCGAGACTCCGTTGCCCGACGTCCGCCAAGGAGAGGCCGTCACCGCCGCATCCCTCGCAGCGAACGGGCACGAGACCAAGCCCCCGGCGCGCTACACCGAGGCGACCCTGATCAAGGAGCTCGAGGATCGCAAGATCGGCCGACCGTCGACGTACGCCTCGATCATCGGGACGATCCTGTCGCGCGGTTACGTCTACAAGTCGGGCACTGCGCTGGTGCCCTCGTGGCTCGCGTTCTCGGTGACCCGGCTGTTGGAGGACCACTTCGGCCGGCTCGTGGACTACGAGTTCACCGCGTTGATGGAAAACGTGCTCGATGAGATCGCCCGCGGAGACAAGGATCGCAACTCCGAGTTGGCGGAGTTCTATTACGGCTCCGAGCGGGTCAAGGGGCTGCACCCACTGGTCACTGGACTGGGCGACATCGACGCGAAAGAGCTGGCCACCTTCCCCATCGGCGGCCCCGAGACCGGGATCGTGCTGCGCGTCGGCAAGTACGGCCCCTACCTCGAGGGCCCCGACGACGACGGCGCTCCGGCGGCCAAGCGAGCCAACGTGCCTGACGACCTGCCCCCCGACGAGTTGACGGTCGAGGTCGCCCGCGAGTTGTTGGCGAAGCCCGCCGGTGAGGAGATCGAGTTGGGCGTCCACCCCGAGTCTGGGCTGATGGTCGTGGCCAAGAACGGACGCTATGGGCCGTATGTCACCGAGGTGCTGCCCGAGGAAGCACCCAAGGGCGCCAAGGCACGCACGGGATCGCTGTTCCAGTCGATGTCGCTGGACACGCTCACCCTCGATGACGCCTTGAAGCTGATGTCTCTGCCGCGGGTGGTCGGCGTCGACGCCGAGGGGCAGGAGATCACCGCCCAGAACGGCCGCTACGGGCCCTACCTCAAGCGAGGCACCGACTCGCGGACGCTTCCCTCCGAGGAGCAGTTGTTGACCATCACGATCGATGAGGCGTTGGGGATCTACGCCCAACCCAAGACCCGTGGCCGCGCCGCCGCGAGCGCGCCGTTGAAGGAACTAGGCAACGACCCGGTGTCGGGTCAACCGGTCGTCGTGAAGTCCGGCCGCTTCGGCGACTACGTCACCGATGGTGAGTACAACGCGACGTTGCGCCGCGACGACACGGTGGAGGCGATCACCTTGGAGCGGGCGGCCGAACTCCTCGCCGAGCGCCGGGCCAAGGGGCCGGCCAAGAAGCCGACCGCACGTCGCACGACGCGGGGAGCCGCGAAGAAGTCCGGCACCACCAAGAAGTCCGGCACCACCAAGAAGCCGGCGCAGCGAGCGGCGGCGAAGTCCGGCTAATCCGTGTCGGGAGAACTGGTCCTTCCGTCTCGTGCGGCCCGACGTGGTGGAGGTCGGCGTTGTCTCGTAGCGTCAGCACCGTGGATCGCATCCCTCCCGTGGACCCGACGGCGAACCCTGGCCCATGGCCGGGTGTCTACGCCGAGCAGGGCCTGTTCGTGTGCTTCGAGGGCGGCGACGGATCGGGCAAGTCGACCCAGTCGCGCGCGCTGGAGCAGTGGCTCGCCCGTGAGGGTTATCGGGTGCTCCGCACCTTCGAGCCCGGAGACACCGAGGTCGGTCGCGCGGTGCGCGGCATCGTGCTCGACCCGGCCACCGGAGAGTTGGCACCTCACACCGAGACCCTGTTGTACGCCGCCGACAAGGCCGAGCACGTCCACCGTGTGGTTCGACCGGCTCTCGAACGGGGTGAGGTGGTGATCACCGATCGGTACGTCGACTCGACGGTGGCCTACCAGGGTGCCGGTCGTGCCCTGACGACTGCCGAGGTGGAACACGTCGGCCGCTGGGCGACCGGGGACCTGAGGCCACACCTGACGGTTCTCCTCGACGTCGAGCCCACCGCCGGGCTGGCCAGGTTCGCGGGGCGCGACCGGATCGAGGGCGAGTCCGTGGAGTTCCACACCCGTGTTCGCCAGGCGTTCTTGGACCTGGCCGACGCCGACCCGGCCCACTACCTCGTACTCGATGCGCGACGACCCGTCGACGACCTCGCTGCCGAGGTGAGGCGCCGGGTCTCGGGCCTCCTCGACGCAGTGCGCGTCCACCAAGGCGCGCCGTGACGGTCTGGGATGACCTCGTCGGTCAGTCCGGTGTGATCGACGTCCTCAAGCGAGCCGCCTCCGGCACCGGCATGAGTCACTCGTGGCTGTTCACCGGGCCGCCCGGGTCGGGCCGGTCCAATGCGGCCCTTGCGTTCGCGGCGGCCCTGCAATGCGAGGTGAGCCCGCCGGGTTGTGGCGCCTGCCGGTCCTGTCGCACAGCGGCTGTGGGTTCCCATGCGGACATCACGGCAGTGCGGACCGAGAAGCTTTCGCTCGGCGTCGACGACGTCCGCACCCTGGTGCGTTCGAGTGCCCTGGCTCCGGTGGGGCAACGCTGGCAGATCTTGATCGTCGAGGACGCCGACCGGCTCACCGAACAGGCGGGAAATGCTTTGCTCAAGGCGATCGAGGAGCCGACCGAGAGGACCGTCTGGCTGCTGTGCGCACCGACCGTCGAGGACGTCTTGCCCACGATCCGCTCGCGGTGCCGCCTGGTGACGCTGTCGACGCCGACGCCGGAGGAGGTCACCGGATTCCTCGTTCGCGGCGGAGTCGGCGAGGCCGTGGCGTCGTACGCCGCCCGCGCCAGCCAAGGTCACATCGGCCGGGCCAAGGCGCTCGCCCGGGACGAAGCGACCCGCAACCGCCGCCGAGACGTGGTGTCGATCCCGGCCAAGCTGCGCACCATCGGCGACTGCATGATCGCCGCGACCAACCTCGCCGAAGCGGCCAAGGAGGAGGCCGACGCAATCACCTCCGCGCTGGATGCGCGCGAGAAGGAGGAGCTCGATCAGAGCTACGGCGTCGTGGAGCGCGGCCGCCGACCGCGTGAATACGCGCCGGCCCTCACGGCCCTGGAACGCAGCCAGAAGCTGCGCGCGAAGCGTCGACAGCTGGACGTCGTCGATCGCGGGCTGATGGATCTGGTGTCGTTCTATCGCGATGCGATCGCGGTGGGGGTGCGTGCTGGGACCGTCTTGGTCAACGAAGAGCTGCGGGCCGACGTCGAGCGGATCTCGAAGAGCTCCACGCCGGAACAGAATCTGCGCCGGATCGAGGCCGTCTTCACGGCCCGGGAGCAGTTGTTGGAGTTCAATGTGCCTGTGCCCTTGGCTCTCGAATCCTTGATGGTTGCGTTGCTGGCTCCGGCCGTGACACCGCCCGGCGGCGCCGTGCGGTCGCACTCGGCATGAGCGATCGTCGCCGACAGCAGCCGCCGTGGCGGACCGGGGCGACGGTGGCGGTCGCGGTGGTCGGGGTGTTGATCATCGGCACCGTCACGTGGGCCTCGCTGGGTGGCTCCCGGGAGCCCACGCCGGTCCCGCCGGAGTCTCCACCCCCGTCCGCGACCGCCTCGGCCAGCGCCGGCGCTCAAGACCCTAGTGTCACTGCTCCCCCGAGCCCGGGTCTGACCGAGTTCTACTCCCAGACCCTCACCTGGCAGCCGTGCCGGGAGACCTTTGAATGCGCGACCTTGACGGTGCCGCTGGACTATCGGGACCCGGCCGGGCAGCGCATCGACATCGCACTGCTCAAGGTGTCGGCTCGTGGTCAGCCGATCGGCTCGCTGGTCGTCAATCCGGGAGGACCGGGCGCACCCGGCACGGCGTACGCCGAAGCCGCCGGGCGCGTCTTCCGCGCGCCCCTGCTGGAGAGTTTCGACATTGTCGGGTTCGACCCACGCGGGACCGGCAGCAGTGCCCAGGTGGACTGCCTGAGCGATCGAGAGCTCGACGCCTACGTTTCGGCAGATCCCGACCCCGACACCCCGGCCGAGGTGGCCGAGTTCGTGGCGAGTTCCGAGCGGTTGGGGGAGCGGTGCACGCGGCGGTCGGGGGAGTTGGCCCAACACGTGTCCACGCTGGAGGCCGCCCAGGACATCGACGTGCTGCGGGCCGCGCTGGGTGAGCAGACCCTGACGTACTTCGGGGCGTCGTACGGCACTCAGCTCGGCGCCACCTATGCCGAGGTCTTCCCCGAGCGGGTCGGCCGGCTGGTTCTGGACGGCGCCATCGATCTGTCGCTGTCTGGGGAAGAGCTGAGCAAGCAGCAGGCGGCAGGCTTCGAGCTAGCCCTTCGGGCCTACGTCGCGAACTGTGTGGAGCAGTCCACCTCGTGCTTCCTCGGAACGACGACCGACGCAGGGGTGGAACGGATCCAGGAGTTCCTGGCGGCCGTTGAAGCCGAGCCGCTGACCACCGACCTGGGCTCGCGTCGCCTCGAGATCGGCAACGCGTTCTACGGCCTGGTGGCGCCGCTGTACCAACGAGAAGCCTGGTCGGCGCTGTCGCTCGCGCTCCGCTCGGCGTTCGCCGGCGACGGGACGACACTGTTGCAGTTCTCCGACATCTACACCTCACGTGAAACCGACGGCTACTCCGACAACTCGATCGAGGCCAACATCACGATCAGTTGTCTGGACTATCCAGGGTTGACCAACCCAGCGGACGTGCCGAGGACCTACGCCTCCTTCGCCGAGGCCTCGCCGACCTTTGGCCGGGTGTTCGCGTGGAGTCAGGTCGGCTGCAACGGGTTCCCTGCCAAGCCGGTGCTCGCGCGACGCGCGATTCGAGCCGAGGGTGCGGCTCCGATCCTCGTGGTCGGGACTACTCGGGACCCGGCGACGCCGATGCGCTGGGCCGAGGCGCTCGCCGAGCAGCTCGACTCGGGAGTCCTGCTCCGCCGGGACGGCGACGGCCACACGGCGTACAACGCAGGCAACGAGTGCATCGACGACATCATCGAGGCCTATCTCATCCGGGGCAGCACACCGACGAATGGTCGGACCTGCTGATCCAACGCACCGCGCAGTTAGGCTCGCCGAATGTCCGCCGCTGAGTCGTCCGGTGCGCTGCGCGCGCTGTTGATCGGCAACTTCGTCATCGGCACGGGGGTGTTGTTGCCGGCCGGAATGCTCAACGAACTGTCGGTCGGCCTGGACGTCTCGGTTGCGACCGCCGGCTGGCTGACCGTGATCGGCGGGCTGGTCGTGTGTTTCGGCGCCCCGTTGGGTGCGGCCATCACCAGCCGGGTCGACCGGCGGCTGCTGTTGTCGGGATGCCTGGCGTTGTACGCCGTGGGGCACGCGCTGTCCGCGCTGGCGCCGAACTTCGCGGCCTTGAGCGTCCTGCGTGGACTGACGATCGTCGGAGCGGCGCTGTTCACTCCCCAGGCCGCGGCCACCGCTGGGCTGCTGGTGTCTGCCGAACGCCGGGCCGCCGCGATCTCCTACATCTTCTTGGGCTGGTCGGCCGCCTCCGTGCTCGGCATCCCGTTGGGCACGCTGATCGGAGCGAGCTTGGGCTGGCGCACGGCGTACGCCGTGGTGGCCGTCGTCGCGGGGGTGGCCCTGGCGCTGCTGTGGGTCGCTGTTCCCACCGGGCTCCGGGTTCAGCCGTTGTCGCTTGCCGCATGGCGCAGCGCCTTGTCGAGTCCCGCCATCTTGTTCGTCCTGGCCGTGTCACTGGTGGCGATGTCGGCACAGTTCACGTTCTTCAGTTACACCGCGCCCGTGCTGAAGAGTGCGCTCGACGCCTCCCCCGGAATGATCGCGGTCTTCTTCGCCCTGTTCGGCGTCACCGGGGTCGTCGGCAACATCTTGGCCACCCGGCTGGTCTCTCGATGGGGCGTGGACAAGCTCGTGCTGATGTCGATCGGCGCGCTGGTCGTCGGGGCAGTTGTGGTGAGCCTTAGCTTCGGAGCCTTCCTCGGGATGCTCGTCGGGCTCGTCGTCTGGGGCCTCGGCACCTTCTCCACGAATTCGTTGCAGCAGAGCCGGCTGGCGGGGATCGACCTGTCCCTCGCCTCGGCCTCGATCGCCCTCAACACCTCGGTGCTCTATCTCGGCCAAGCGGTCGGCGCAGGACTTGGTGGCCGGCTGATCGCCGACGGGGTGACCGCGTCGCTCACCTGGGCAACCGCCGGGCTGTTGATCGCCAGCGCTGTGCTCTCGGTCGTGGCTACTCGGATGTCGCATCGAGGTCAGCCGATCGATGAGGGCACGGAAGTTGACCCGCTGAGGGGCTAGCACCGGGGCTGCCATGAGG
>JAKFXV010000080.1 GCA_021731205.1 Nocardioides sp.
CAGCTGGGCGGACAAGTCCGGCACCAACACCGGCTGGACCCTCCCGTCCGAGGTGACGTCACGCGACACCTCGATCGGCACGGGATCGGGTCACGTGACCGCCGTCGTCGGTGACACCAACGCCCCCGCAGGGGCGTGGTCGGGTGCGACCGCCACCTCGGCGGTCGCCGGCACCAAGGGCATCGCCTGGACGGTGGTCATGCCTCCCGAGACCGGGAACCTGCCGCCGAGCGCGGCGTTCGTCCCGACCTGCACCCTGCTGTCGTGCAGCCTCGATGCGGCGACGTCCGACGATCCGGACGGCACGATCGCGTCGTACGCCTGGGACTTCGGCGACGGCACCAGTGGCACGGGCGTGAACCCGACGCACGCCTACGCTGCCGATGGGACCTATCAGGTCACGCTGACGGTCACCGACGACGACAGCGCCACGGCGGTCGCGACCGCACCGGTCACGGTCGCGCAGACCAACGTCAACTTCAGGGCTGCGGTCAGCGCCAACACCACGACGACCAATGCGTCGGTGGTGGTGCCCAACACGGTGCAGGCCGGAGATCAGCTGCTGTACTTCGTGACGGCGAACGGCGCCACGACGGCCAGCACACCGGCGGGGTGGGTGCTGCTGGGCACCCAGGAGGACGGAGCACCCGATATCCGTTCCTGGGTCTTCACCAGGACGGCTGATGCCGCGACCGCATCGAGCACGGTGAGCGCGACCATGGGTGCCTCGGTCAAGGTCTCGCGTCAGCTGGTGGCGTACCGGGGAGCTGCCCCGATCACGTCCATCGCCTCGTCGGTGATGAGCGCCAACACCACTGCCCTGCGCACCCCGGACATCGTGGCCGGCGTCGCCGGGTCGCGAGTGGTCTCCTTCTGGTCCGACAAGTCCGCGGACAACGCGGGCTGGACGATTCCGGCGCAGTTGAACAACCGCGGCGACTCGATCGGGGCTGGGTCCGGCCGAATCACGACGGCCGTGGGTGACATCGGGGTCACGGCTGGCACCGTGCCGGGGCTGACCGCCAACAGCACGGCGACCGGCAGCAAGGGCGTGGCGTGGAGCGTGGTGGTCTCTCCGGCCTGAGCCGGGCACAATGCGCACAGCGGCGGCAGGGTCCTCCGCAGTCCGACAGCTGGGGAGACGACATGGCCCAAGCACCGAAAGTGCAGGCACCCGAGGTCCACCACGGTCTCGAAGGGATCGTGGCCTTCGAGACCGAGATCGCCGAGCCCGACAAGGAAGGTTCCGCGCTGCGCTACCGCGGGGTCGACATCGAGGAGATCGTCGGTCGGGTGCCGTTCGAGAAGGTCTGGGGTCTGCTGGTCGACGGCAGCTACGACCCCGGGCTGCCCCCCGCTGAGCCGTTCCCGATCCCGGTGCACACCGGCGATATCCGGGTCGACGTGCAGGCGGCGGTCGCCATGCTCGCGCCGGTATGGGGCATGAAGGCGTCCTATGACGCGACCGACGACGAGGTCCGCGCCGACCTGAGCCGGGTCGCGGTGATGGTGTTGTCGTACGTCGCTCAGGCGGCGCGCGGGCTCAATCGGCCCATGGTGCCCCAGGCTCGAGTCGATCAAGGGCGCACCCTGGCAGAACGCTTCATGATCAGGTGGCAGGGTGACCCGGATCCGGCGCACGTTCGTGCCGTCGATGCGTATTGGTCCTCGGCCGCGGAGCACGGGATGAACGCGTCGACCTTCACGGCCCGCGTGATCACCTCGACCGGCGCTGATGCCGCGGCGGCGTTCTCCGGAGCGATCGGCGCGATGAGCGGGCCGCTCCACGGCGGAGCCCCCTCACGCGTGCTCGGGATGATCGAGGAGGTCGAGAAACGTGGCGACGCCCGGTCCTATGTCAAGGGCCTGCTCGACGACGGCGAGCGATTGATGGGCTTCGGGCACCGGGTCTACCGGGCAGAGGACCCTCGCGCCCGAGTGCTGCGGCGTACGGCTCGGGAGTTGGCTGCGCCCCGCTACGAGGTGGCCGAAGCCTTGGAACAAGCCGCGCTCGCCGAATTGCGCGAACGACGCCCCGACCGGGTGCTGGAGACCAACGTGGAGTTCTGGGCGGCCATCGTCCTCGACTTCGCGAAGGTCCCCGCTCACATGTTCACCTCGATGTTCACCTGCGCCCGCAGCGCCGGCTGGGCGGCCCACATCCTGGAGCAGAAGCGGACCGGCCGGCTGATCCGACCCTCCGCGATCTACACCGGACCGGCGTCGAGACCCGCTAGCGAGGTCCCGGGGTGGCATCCCGGCTGGGCTCAGTGAGCTTTCCCGTCGGCTCCCACCCGTGAGTCAGAGCCGCTTGCTCAGGTAGACCGCGCTCGGCTCGTCGGCGTAGTAGCCGAACCGGACGGTGTCGGCGTACCCCGCGCCGCGATACAGCGCCACCGCCGCCGTTTGCGGTTGCCCGGTCTCGAGGATCATCAGCTCGGCTCCTGCGGCTCGGGCGGTGTCCTCGAGCCTCGTGAGCATGAGCTGTGCGAGTCCCGTGCCGCGCCGGCTGGGGACGACATACATGCGCTTGAGCTCGACCACGTGGCCTTCGACGAGCTGTGGGATGTCCACTCGCCGGCGCCAGCCCCCCATGACGACGGCCTCCGCACCGGCACCGCCGTCGGCGAAGCCGACCAGGAACAACCCGTCGGGCGGATCGAACATCTCCGGCTGCAGGGGCGTCCGGTCGCCCGAGCCGTAGATGCCGGCGTACTCGCGTTGGACGTCGTCGATCAGAGACCGCACCTCGGCGTCGCCGAACGGCACCGGGCGGAACTCGATGTCCGCGGCGGAGTGCAGCCGCGACGAGGAGCCCCGGGACTCAGCCAAGCGACTCCCCGCAGTTCGCGCACACGGTGCTGCGGGCCTTGTTGACGTGGAAGCACAACTTGCAGGCGATCAGCCGCTCGCCCACCTTGCCGTAGCCCCACCACAACAAGAAGCCACCGGCGAGGAGCAACGGGAGTGACGCAAGCGCCATCATCTGGGTCGTCGAGATGATGTCGCCCTCCACGGACACCGGCGGGGTGTCGCGCGGGAGCAACGCGATGACGAGCAGCGCAGCGCCCAGGACGAAGACGATCCACGCGATGATTCGCAGGAACCAGCGTTTGTCGCGCGCGGGCTTGTTCGGGTCGGGGGCCGGGTCGTAGCTGCGGCGCTTCTTCTCCTTGCGAGGCTTCCCCCACGGTGGGACGCCGCCGGCACCCTCCGGAGCTGCGGCGGCCGGGGCGGCATCGGATGCCGACTCGTCGGGACTGTTCACAGGGGTGCTCACGCGCTCTTCCTACCTTTGGGTTGGAGGTTCGACAACTGCAACATCCGGCCTCCCACGGCCGACAGCGGAATGCCCGCGAGAATCATCCACAACCTCGACCGGTCGTCGCTGATCAGCGCATCCATCAGGCCGATCGCGACCAGCACGAGGCCCGCGATCACGCAGCCAAGGCCCACCCGGCGCAGCGTGGCACGGATCGCCTCCCGCTCGGCCTCGGTCTTCGGTGCACGCCCCGATCCCGGAACCTGGGTCATGGGTGGTCCTCCGGTATCTGTCGGGGTCGTCCTCTGCTGAGGGCGGTTATCTGTGCGGCTGCCGAATAGGTGAGTACGGACGCCGAATGCCAGAATATAGGCCCCTGTGAAGGGGTCCCGGACAGCGTCGTCAGGGCATCCACTGCTCACTGATCGAAAGGTTGTCTCGTGACTGGCGCCCTCCCCTTGCCCCACGACCTACTGCCGGCGGACGGTCGATTCGGTGCCGGACCGTCGAAGGTCGCGCCGGAGCATCTCCGTGCGCTGGCTGCCACGGGGACAAGCCTGATGGGAACCTCGCATCGCCAGGCGCCGGTGAAGAACCTGGTGGGACGGGTGCGTGAGGGTGTGGGCTCGTTGTTCGCGCTTCCCGACGGCTACGAGATCGTGCTGGGCAACGGTGGCGCGACGGCGTTCTGGGACATCGCGACGTTCGGCTTGATCCGGGCCAAGAGCCAGCATCTTGCTTTCGGCGAGTTCTCCGCGAAGTTCGGCTCGTCGGTGGCGGCAGCTCCGTGGTTGGAGACGCCGACGGTCGTGACGTCGGACCCCGGCACCCGTCCCGACGCGGTCGCCGAAGCCGGGGTGGACGTCTACGCCTGGGCGCACAACGAGACCTCCACGGCCGTGATGGCGCCGGTACGCCGCGTGGCTGGCGCGGCCGACGACGCGCTCGTCCTCATCGACGCCACGTCCGGAGCCGGTGGCCTTCCGGTCGACCTCACCGAAGTCGACGCCTACTACTTCGCGCCACAGAAGTGCTTCGCCTCCGACGGCGGGCTGTGGGTCGCCGCCATGTCGCCGGCCGCGCTGGACCGCGCAGCGGAGATCGCGGCCTCGGGGCGCTACATCCCGCCGTTCTTCGACCTGCCGACCGCGATCGACAACTCCAGGAAGAACCAGACCTACAACACCCCATCGGTCGCCACGCTGTTCTTGATGGCCGAGCAGTTGGACTGGATGCACGCCGAGGGCGGGCTCGACGGGATGGTCGCCCGGACCACCGCCTCGTCGAACGCGCTGTATGGGTGGGCCGAGCGGACGTCGTACACCACGCCGTACGTCGTGGATCCGACGCACCGGTCGCTGGTGATCGGGACCATCGACTTCGATGACGCCATCGACGCCGCCGCGATCGCGGCCACACTGCGCGCCAACGGCATCGTGGACACCGAGCCCTATCGCAAGCTCGGCCGCAACCAGCTCCGGATCGCGATGTACCCCGCCGTCGATCCGGCCGACGTCCAGGCACTCACCGCCTGCATCGACCACATCGTGGCGCACACCGGCTGACTAACCCGGGCGACGGAGTCGCCAGGCTACGGCTAGTGAGACGACAGCCGCACCCAGCGCCAGCCACCCCAGCCGAGCAGGTCTGTCCGTCGCCTCCGTCGGTGACGCAGCCGGCTCGGCGGTCCGTGGAGTCGGTGGCGTCGGTTGCGGCGAGGGCTGGCCCGCGGACGGCAGCAGGGCGGCCCGGGCGTGCGCGGGAACTCGCACCCGAAGCAACGGCGCCCCGACGCCTTCCGACGAGAGCACGAGCGTGTCGGCGGCGACGACTGCGAGCCCCTCACCCTGCTCCTGCTCGGGCAGATCGAAGGCGGCGACCAGGTCGAAAGTGGGAAACGCATAGACGAAGGCGCGGGTGTAGTTGCGCACCACCAGATGTCTGCCATCCGGGAAGAACGCGCCATCGGTCACCAGACCGGCCACGTCGCCCACGTCGCGCAAGACCGTCACCCGTGCGGCCCGGAGCTCGGTCGGCGCAGCCAGCACCCGACCTCCGAACACCGACTTGGTGACCACGAACAACTGGTCCGTGCCGGGATGCCGCAACAGGGTCTCGGCGTCGGCCGGACCGCCTGGGTAGCGCACGTCGTACGACGTCACGGCGGAGCCGTCGAGTGCAACGTGGGCCAGCCGCACGCTCGTGCGCGAGGCGGTGTTGTCGCCGATATCGGCCACCCAGACAGCGCCACCGGCCGCCGGCGCCAACGCCTCGACGTCCACCGCTTCCGATCCCCACACGACCTCCCGCACGGTGCGTCCGGTGCGGGCATCCACCACGAAGATCCGTGCTGAGTCCCCCGAGTCGTTGACCGTCACGAACCTTCCACCCGTCGCGACCAAGCCACTCGACTCGACGATCGCGGGGTCGGCGAAACGGGTGACCTGCTCCCCCTCGTTCGGCCCGACCAGCGCGGCGAGTCCGAGCGCGAGGGTCGCGGCGCACCACGACACCGCGCTCACGAGTGCAGCAGTGCGGCCAGCCGCGGGGTGATGCCCCACAGCCCGGCCAGGTCGTCGTACTCCGAGCGGAGGTGGCGCCCGGTGGTCGGCGTTCCGGTGCGGACGGCCCGGATCAGCGTATTGCGGGGGGTGTGCTTGCTCTCCACGAACTCCATGACGTCGACGCGATAGCCCTGCCCGCGCAACAGCCCGGCCCGCAGGGCATCGGTCATCGTGTCGGCGAACCGCTCGCGCAGGATGCCGTCTCGGATCAGCAGGGAGTACGGCGCCGGCGGATCGGCGCGGCGGAGCTGAGCGGCGATGTCATGGTGACAACACGGCGCGGCCAGGACCACCGCAGCACCCCAACCTGCGGCCCGGGCCAGGGCCTCGTCGGTGGCCGTGTCGCAGGCGTGCAGGGCCAGCACCACCTCGGGCGCCGGGTCGAGCTCCACGTCGGCGATGGTGCCGACCTTGAACTCCGCATCGATCTCGAGCTCACCGGCCAGCCGGGTGTTGTGCTCGAAGGACTGTCGTTTGACGTCGACACCGATCAGCCTCACCGGCAGTCCGCGTTCGGCGGTGAGGAAACGGTGGGCGGCGAAGGTCAGCGCGGCGTTTCCGCACCCCAGATCCGCGATCCGCAGCGGCTCCTCTGGCGTCGGGCGCCGCAGCTGCCCAGCCGACCACGCGTCGGTCAGGGTCGAGTCGAGAATCCGCAGCAGGTCTTCGACCTGTCGGTACTTCGCCTGCGCCGAGGCCCGCACCGAGCCGGTCCCCGCCGAGATCCCGAGGGCCACCAACACGGGGTCGGACTCGGGCAGCAATCGCTGCTTGGCCCGGTCGTGCACCCGCTCGGGCGCTCGATCGGGAGCAGCCGAACTGTGCACGAGCACCCGACCCTTCTTGGTGATCCGGACCTGATGGGTCGCCGTGGTGGTCTCCACATGCCAGGTGCCGAACGGTTCCGCCAGGAGGTCTGCAAGCGCCGCCACCGCGGGGGCGCCGAGCCGGTGATTGGAGGTGTGGGCCTGGGTGGCGTCGTAGGACGTGACGTGGAGGTGTCGCCCGGCCTTGAGGTCGACATAGCGCAGCTCGACCCGCCTCCAGGCGGGTGCCCGATCCCCGCGCCGGCGTCCCGAGGCGACCGCGCGGACCAGGGTCTCGTCCTGCAGCACCCAGCCCCGGATCTGCGCCGCACCGGCCGTGAGCGTCTGGGTGGTCACGGTCTAGCCGATCACTTCGGCGACCACGACGACCAACAGCAGGCCGATCAGCGCCACCGGGAGGACCCAGAGATATTGGCGGGGGCGACGGGCGGGGAACACCCAGCGAGACTACAGGCCGAGGTGCGCGGCGGCCTCGGCGAAAGCCTCTGCCGGCTTGCGCACGTCGAGGAGCACCGAGCGGATCCCGGCGCGGGTGCCCCCGTCGACGTACGCCGGGTTGTCGTCGACGAAGACCATCGCCTCGGCGGGGATGCCGACGGCGGCGACCACCGCGGCGTACGCCTCGGGGGCAGGCTTGCGGATCCCGATCTCCGAGGCGTCGACGAC
Source organism: Nocardioides sp. (assembly GCA_021731205.1). Taxonomy (GTDB): domain Bacteria; phylum Actinomycetota; class Actinomycetes; order Propionibacteriales; family Nocardioidaceae; genus Nocardioides. The sequence goes on from JAKFXV010000080.1 coordinate 7,320, forward strand.
TACGTCGAACAGTTCGAACCACGGCTGGTTGATCACCCACTCGCGGCCCTGGAAGTCCATCAGCTCGTTGCTGAAGATCGCCGTGCGCACGCCCGCTCCACGCGCCCGTCGCAGCAGCTCGACCGCCTCGGGGCGCACCGGGTCGAGGCCGGGCTGCTGGAAGATCGCGCGCATCAACTGGGGATGGCCATGCAGCGGCGCGCCATTGGCGACCGCGACCTCGGCATTGCCGAGCCAGTAGTCACGCTCGGTGAGCTCGCCGGCCAGGTGACGATCCCACAACGGGTCACCGCCGGCCTGGAAGGGCCCTCGCCCCGGGATCGTGCCCGGAGCGAGCCCGTTGAGCCGCTCGAACTCGTCCGCGATCTCCCACGCGGACTTCAACAACACGACGCCGACGTCGAGAAGCAGGGCGGCTGGGCTCACCGCACCAACCTAGGTCGAGCGCCTCGGCGAACCCAGAGGCGTCCCGGACCGCGGGAAGGTCGTCAGCGATGCAGTCCCAAGGCGAACTCCACGACCTCGAGCACGGGCACTGCCCCCCGCGCGATGTCCTGCACCGACACCCACGCGACGGCATCGGTCGTGCCACCGCTCTCGGCGACGTACGGCTCGGCCGGACCGACCAGCGCGGCGTCGTACACGATGTGGACGCCGTGGTAGTCCTGGGTGTGCCCGTCGGGTGCCGTGCCGGTGAAATGCACGTCGTGCACCCCGACGAGGCGACCGATCTCGGCGGTGACTCCGCACTCCTCGGCCACCTCTCGTGCCGCCGCTTGAGCGGGGGACTCGCCGTGCTCGAGCCCGCCGCCCGGCAGCGTCCAG
>JAKFXV010000081.1 GCA_021731205.1 Nocardioides sp.
GGACTACGTCCGGACCCATTGCCTTGAGGGCAGTCGCCCGCCGCTGGCCGGCAACACGGTGGCCACCGATCGCGCGTTCCTGGCTCGGGACATGCCCACCCTCGACTCGTTCCTCCACTACCGCATCGTGGACGTGTCCTCGATCAAGGAGCTCTCGCGCCGCTGGTTCCCGCGCGCGTACTTCCAAGCGCCCACCAAGGTCGGCAACCACCGGGCGTTGGCCGACATCCAGGAGAGCATCGAGGAGTTGCGCTATTACCGGGAGGCGGTGTTCGTGCCCTCCCCCGGACCAAGCAGTACGACGGCCCGGGACATCGCTCGGCGGCACTCCGGGGCAGTCAGTGACCCCACGTCGGAGAGCGTCGTCGACCTCGAGTCATCGTCCGAGCCCGATGATCGGTCCCGCGACTGACTGCGGTTAGACTTCCCTGTCGGTCCAGCGATCTCACCAGGTTCTCCCTGGGCGTCGTCAGGGCCGCATGGTGGGCGTAGCTCAGTTGGTAGAGCACCTGGTTGTGGTCCAGGATGTCGCGGGTTCGAGCCCCGTCGTTCACCCCAAGTCGCGAGACGGGCGATCCGCGAGGCGACCTCAGCGAGGTTGGCCGAACCGCCCCGACATGTAGTCCTGGTAGGCCTCCATGACCTCGGCCTTGGTGTTCATCACGAACGGTCCGGCCCAGGCCAGCGGCTCGCGGATCGGCTTCCCGCCCACAACGATCACCTCGAGCTTGGGCGATCGCGTCTCTTGTGCCTCCAGCGCCGAGACCGTGAGGAAGTCGCCTGGCCCGAACACGGCCGTCTGGCCCATCCTGATCGGGCGGGCGTCGGCACCGACCGTCCCGTGGCCCGACAGCACGTAGACCAGCGCATTGAAGTCGACGTCCCAGGGGAGGTCCAGCCGAGCCCCCGGCTCGATGGTGGCGTGCACCAGCGACATCGGGGTGTAGGTCTGGCCTGGTCCTGAGTGCCCATCGACGGTGCCTGCGATGACGCGCACGAGCGCTCCGGCGTCGTACGTCGTGGTCAGGGCGACTCGCCCAGATCCGATGTCTTGATAGCGAGGCTGCGCCAGCTTGTCGCTGCGGGGCAGGTTGACCCAGAGCTGAATCCCGTGGAAAAGGCCACCCTTGACGACCAGCCATTCGGGCGGGGCTTCGATGTGGAGGATGCCACCGCCTGCAGTCATCCACTGGGTGTCACCGTTGGTGATCGTGCCACCGCCACCGTGCGAATCTTGGTGATCGAAGACGCCGTCGATGATGTAGGTGACGGTCTCGAAGCCGCGGTGCGGGTGCCAGGAGGTGCCCTTAGGCTCACCCGGGGCGTACTCCACCTCACCCATCTGGTCCATCATGATGAACGGATCGAGGTGCGCCAGATCGATGCCCGCAAACGCGCGCCGCACCGGGAAGCCCTCGCCTTCATAGCCCTGCGGAGCCGTCGAGATCTGCCACACGGGGCGCTGTTGATCGCCCAAGCCCGGTTGCCTTAGGCGCGACAAGACGGTGAGATCGTCGACGGTGACGGCTGGCATGACGGCATCCTTCCTCGTGCTGAACGGTCCGACGGTACGCCCCGCGGAACTACTCGTCATCAACATCGGTTGGACCTTCAACTATTCCCTCACACGCGCCGGAGGCGAGTCGAATCGGGTTGACTCGATTTTCGGCAGTGCCATGATGGTTGGTAGGGTTCGCGAGCACTTCACCAAGCGCCATTAGCTCAATTGGCAGAGCAGCTGACTCTTAATCAGCGGGTTGTAGGTTCAAGTCCTACATGGCGTACCAGACGAAAACTTCCGGTCGGTCGCGATATAGCGGGCCTCGCGCGGATGGGCGCCGTAGCCGTCCCTGGAGTCGAAGCGAGCCACAGCCAGACCGCGCTTGATCTGACGCAGACCAGCATCCACTTCCCCTATGTCAACGAATCGCAGCAACCTTCCGTAGCGATCCGCGTCGTCGCCAGCGCGCACGAGGGAGACTCGTTCGCCCAACACCATTCGTGCCAGGCTCCGAGTCGACTCGACCGATCCGCACTCGCCCCGTTCCGGCGCATCGATCCCGCGCAACCGGACCGTCTCTCCCGAAGCAAGCACGATCGTGTCGCCGTCGATGACGTACGCCACCATTCGCAGCGTTGGACTGGGTTCGGGCGCCTCGGGCGCTGGGTCCAACGACGGCGAGGCCTCGGGACCGCCCGGGAGGAGCCCATCCAATTCTGGCGACGAGTCGCGCAGGTTCGTCACGAGAGTCCAGCCCATCCAGGCCGTGAGCGCAACGACGAGCAACTTCCGCATGGTCGAGTCAGCCTACGCCGGGCAAGCCCGCAGAATGACACATCTGTAACTTCGCGACACGCCGAGGTCAATCGTCACTCGAATCACATCCACACCTTAGATTTCTTCTGGACACATCTACCCCAGTGGCATCACTGTCACCTAGGGTATGCCGCATGCCCCGGATCGATGCGCGCGCTCTTGTCCTGTCCGCAACCCTCCTGATCGCCCCGTTGACGGTCAGTTCTGCGCTCACATCGAAGGCAGCCGCGATCGACGAGGGTTCCGGCCCGGCTGGCACCCCGGCCGTCGCACAGGTCTCGTCGTTCAACCTGTTGGGCGACTCACACACGCGCAAGGGCCGCAAGGCCGAGTTGGGCAGCGGCGTCGAGCGGATGGGACGCAGCGTCAAGATTCTCGACAAGCGAGCCATCGACCTGGTCGGCTTCCAAGAGATGCAGCGCGTCCAAGTGGAGGAGTTCCTGCGGTTGCGCACAACCGAATGGGGGATCTATCCCGGGCTCGTGCTGACGGCCCGTGACGGTGAGAACTCCATCGCCTGGCGGCGCTCGGTGTGGACCCTTGTCGAGGTCGCCACCCAGACCATCCCCTACTTCAACGGCAAGACGCGCGAGATGCCGATCCTGCTGCTGCAGCACAACGCGACCGGCGAGCGGGTCTACGTCATGAACGTGCACAACCCCGCCACCAACCGCCGCGTCGGCAACCAGGACGTCTGGCGAGACCAGGCCATGGCCCTCGAAGCGGCCAAGGTCAACGAGCTGAAGGCGACCTCGACGGTGCCCATCCTCGTCCTCGGTGACATGAACGAGCGTGAAGACGTGTTTTGCTACTTCGGGCAGCAGGCCCGCCTCAGGGCGGCCAACGGACTCGGCTACAAGGCCAACGCCAACGGCTGCACCCCCCCGCCGCGACCTCTGTCGGTGGACTGGATCTTCGGCACCAAGGACGTCGCGTTCAGCTACTACGAGGCGCTGCGCACGAAGCGGATCGAACGCACGACCGACCACCCCGTGATCGTGGCGACCGCAACCCTCCCGGTTGCCGTCACCGGCCGCCGCTAGCCCTTTAGAGGTACAAGCCCGTCGCAGTGTCGCCCAGTCGATCGGCAGCCACCGCGTGGATGTCACGTTCGCGCATCACGACGTAGACCTCGCCATGGACTTCGACCTCGGCCTTGTCATCGGGGTCGAACAACACCCGGTCACCGATCTCGACCGACCGGGCGTGGGGGCCGACTGCGACCACCCTCGACCACGCCAGGCGTTGGGCACCCATCGCTGCGGTGGCCGGGATCACGATGCCACCGCTCGAGCGGCGTTCGCCCGCCTCGCGATCCAACTCGACCAGGATGCGGTCGTGCAGCATCTTGATAGGCGTCTTGTCGCTCACGCGCATGTTCAACGGGTGAGTTTGCGGATGATCGCCAACACGGCGAGGAAGCCGACGACCCCGCCCACGACCTTGGCGATGTTGTCCACGCGCGGCTTGCCCGAGGCCGGGTCCACGAAGTGCGCCTTGGTGCTGCTGACCTGCCGATCGACGATCGTCTTGGGGCTGGCGCGGTGCACGAGCTCATCGATGGTCGACGCCAGTCGAGCCCGGGTCTGCTCGAGATCGCGCTCCAGCGCCGACAGGTCGTTGTTCACGGCGCAAGGCTATCAACCCGTCGGGTCTAAGCGGTGAGCCCACCGATCTGCCTCGGGTCGAACCCGAAGGGCAACTCGAGCCGGTGTCGGCGCAGCAATGCGGCGTCGCTCATGATGTCGTACGTCGGGCCGTCGGCGGCCACGACCCCGTCATGCAACACCACGGTCCGCGGGCACAGTTCCAAGGCATAGGGCAGGTCGTGGGTCACCATCAACACGGTGACATCGAGCGACCGAAGGATGTCTGCGAGCTCACGTCGAGCAGTGGGATCCAGATTGGACGAGGGCTCGTCGAGCACCAGGATCTCGGGCTCCATGGCAAGCACCGTGGCGACGGCCACGCGTCGGCGCTGCCCGAATGACAAGTGGTGTGGTGGCCGGTCAACGAAGTCGAGCATGCCGACCTTCTCGAGGGCGTTCATGACTCGTCGGTCCAACTCGGCTCCGCGGAGTCCCAGATTCGCCGGGCCGAACGCGACGTCATGACGCACGGTGGCCGAGAACAGCTGGTCGTCCGGGTCCTGGAAGACCACGCCCACGCGCCGCCGAATCTCGGCCAGATGCGCCTTCTCGACCGGGAGTCCACTGACCCTCACCGTGCCTGCGCCCGCGCTCAGGATTCCGTTGAGGTGGAGCACCAACGTCGTCTTGCCGGCGCCGTTCGGACCCAGCAGCGCCACCCGTTCCCCGCGGTGCACGTGCAGATCGACGCCGAACAGGGCCTGATGGCCATCGGGGTACGCGTAGGCCAACCCCCGCACGTCCAACACCGGAGTGCTCATCGTGACCTCGTGGCATAGCCCCGGGAGATCATCGCGAGGTGCACCCGCTCACCCCGCTCGTACGAGCGGATGAACAGGGCGCCCAGCGTGCGGGCCAGGGCCGGCCAGTGCCGGGGCGAACGCGGGTCGCAGCCTCGTGATCGCATCGCGATCAGCATCCGCCGAAGCTCGTCGGTGACGACGTCGAGATACCTGATCATGAACCCCATGATCTGCACGATGAGCTCGGGCATGCGCAGTCGGCGCAGACCGAGGAGCACGTCGGCCGGTTCGGTCGTGGCGGCCAGGGTGAGTGAGGCGAGGACGCCCAGGGTGCCCTTGACAAGCAGTCCCCACGCCGCGAGCAGGCCCGGGCCCGACACGTTCAGGCCGAGCACCTCCACCTGCGGGCCATGGGCGACGAACGGCATGAGCACCGCGAACACCACGAACGGCACCTCGATGACCAGGCGCTTGGCGAGATAACCAAGCGGCACCGTCGACAGGCGGATGACGACCAAGACCATGGCGGCGTACACGGCGAACACCGGATAGAAGTCCCTCGGAGTCGCCACGACAACGAGCATGAAACCCACCAGGGCGATCAGCTTGTGATGCGGCTGTGCGCGGTGCACGGGGCTGTGCCCGTGGAAGTGCAAACGATGCCCGTGTCCGGCTCCCATCTAGCCGGGCCGCTTCACGAGTGCTCCCGGGGGACGTCGCGACGGCGCAACAACCAGAACAGACCCCCGGCGAGACCTCCGACGGTGAGCGTCCCCAAGACACCGGCCAGGCCCCCGCTGAGCCTGTCGTTGGCCACCCCTCTGGTTCGGTAGTCGGCCAGCGGCCCCCTCGCCGTGGCCGAGTCTCGAGCCGTGTCGCCGAAGCCCGTCAATCCCGCGACGTACTCGAGACCGTCGGGGTGCGAACTGGCGTAGTAGCTGGCGACACCCGCGATCAACACAGCGATCATGAAGCCCGACAAGACCAGCGTCTTGAGCCTCATCGCACGACCTCCCCGGGTTGAGGCAGGTGGAGTAGCGGCCGTTCGGCCAGCACCCGTTGGGCACCGTGAACGAGGTCAGGACGCGCCCGGACCACACTCGCCACGACGAGGGCCGTGATCGCGGCCTCTCCGAGTCCGATCACCACATGCCAGCTGACCATCGCCGCCAACAGGGTCGAGGCGTCAATGGGCGCTGTGCCCCCGATCAGGTAGAGCACCGAGAACACGGCGGCCGCTGCAGGGACGCTCGCTGCCGCAGCCACCCCGGCGGCGACGGGAACGGAGCTCACCTTCCTGGGCAACACCAGTTGCACCAGCCTGAACATCAGCCAGGCGGCACCGACTGCCACCACGGCCATCAGCATGATGTTGGTGCCGAGAGCCGTGACTCCGCCGTCGGCCAACAGCAGGGCCTGCACGATGAGTACGACGCTGATGCACAGCACAGCGGTGTAAGGGCCCACCAATACGACCGCGAGCGCACCCCCCATCAGGTGCCCGCTGGTCCCGGCACCGACTGGGAAGTTCATCATCTGGCCCGCGAACACGAAGGTGGCGACCAACCCGGCCATCGGGGCGGTGCGGTCGTCGAGTTCGCGGCGAGCGCCACGAAGCGCCACCGCCATCGCGGCAGCCGCGACGGCTCCGGTCGCCAGCGAGGTAGGCGCGTCCAAGAAGCCGTCCGGCACGTGCATGTCGTGTCTCCCATCCCCGGTCGCTAGATTGCTGGTCGGCGATCGACGCGCGTCGCAAACCCTAGGCTATTGCACATAGTTCGCAACAAGATCGGAAGTGGATTGGTGACCGAACAGAACTCCACCCCTCGACGTCTCGCCGTGGGTGATCAGGCGCCGGATTTCACCTTGCCCAGTGACGACGGGGCGCTAGTGACCCTGACGGGCCAACGGGGACGCAAGACGATCGTCTACTTCTACCCCGCGGCGATGACGCCTGGGTGCAGCAAGCAGGCCTGCGACTTCACCGACTCGCTGGAGTCGCTGGCCGCTCACGGCTACAGCGTGATCGGCATCTCTCCCGACCTACCGGCCAAGCTCGCCATGTTCCGAGAGCGCGATCACCTCGGCCTCACGCTGTTGTCGGACGCCGACCGCTCGGTGATGACGGCGTACGGCGCGTTCGGGGAGAAGAAGCTCTACGGCAAGGTGGTCCAAGGCGTCATTCGATCGACGTTCGTGCTCGATGAGCAGGGAGTGATCGAGTTGGCGCAGTACAACGTCAAGGCCACCGGGCACGTCGCCAAACTGCGCAAGGACCTCGGACTAGCCTCGTAGCTCAACACCGAGCGGATCCCCCGCGCCCGTAGCCCAATTGGCAGAGGCACCAGGTTTAGGTCCTGGCCAGTGAGAGTTCGAGTCTCTCCGGGCGCACCGTCGCAGCTCACTCGCCACCGAGTCGACGCGCCAGTCGGGGCGCGAGCTCGCGTAGGGCCCGGCCTCGGTGCGACAGGCGATCCTTCTCCTCGGGGTCGAGTTCTGCGGTGGTGATGCCGGAGTCGTCGTGCTCCTCAGCGACGAAGACGACGTCGTAGCCGAACCCTCCGCTGCCTCGCGGGGCGCGGGTGATCCGGCCGTACATCCGCCCTTCAACGACGTCCTGGCTTTGGTCGGGAAGGCACAGCGCGACCGCGCAGGTGAAGTGTGCGCCGCGTCGGTGATCGGGCACGTCGCTTAGTTGGGCGAGCAGCAACTCGTTGTTGCGATCGTCGGACTTCGGCGGCCCTGACCAGCGAGCCGAGAGCACACCCGGCATGCCGTTGAGCGCATCGACACAAAGCCCGGAGTCGTCGGCGACGGTGGGCAGACCGGTGGCAGCCAGCCCGGCACGCGCCTTGAGCAGGGCGTTGCCGGCGAAGGTTGGTTGGTCCTCGACCGGCTCGGCGTACGCCGGCATGGCGTCGGCGCCCACCACCTCGATGCCGGGCAGGTGCTCGGCAATGATGCGCTGCATCTCCTCGACCTTCTTCGCGTTGTGGGAGGCCAGGAAGATGCGCGGGTCAGCCACCGAGAGCCTTCCGCTGCAGGGCGGTCAGGTCTGCACACCCCTTGGCGGCGAGGTCCAACAGCGCATCAAGCTCTCGGCGGTCGAACGGCACACCCTCCGCCGTCCCCTGCACCTCCACGAACCCGCCGGCACCGGTCATCACGACGTTCATGTCGGTCTCGGCCCGCACGTCTTCGGCGTACGGCAGGTCGAGGCGCGGGATCCCGTCGACAATCCCCACACTGACGGCGGCCACCGATCCGGTCAGCGGCTCGCCCGTGAGCGCGCCGATCGAACGCAGGTGGCTGATGGCGTCGGCCAGCGCGACGTAGGCCCCGGTGATCGACGCCGTGCGGGTGCCGCCATCGGCCTGCAGCACGTCGCAATCGAGC
>JAKFXV010000176.1 GCA_021731205.1 Nocardioides sp.
GGTGAGCCGTGACGCACTACGACTTCGTGATCGTGGGCGGCGGCTCGGCGGGCTCGGCGCTCGGCAACCGGCTCAGCGCTGATCGCAGCGCCAGCGTGCTGGTGCTGGAAGCCGGGCACAGCGACTTCCGGCTCGACCCGTTCATCCACATGCCGGCCGCCTTGCCGATCCCGATCGGGAACCGTTTCTACGACTGGCGCTACCACAGTGAGCCCGAGCCCGAGATGGACGGGCGACGCATCTATCACGCCCGCGGCAAGTTGCTCGGCGGTTCGTCGTCCATCAACGGGATGATCTTCCAGCGCGGCAACCCGATGGACTACGAGCGCTGGGCCGCCGATCCCGGCATGGAGACCTGGGACTACCTGCATTGCCTGCCCTACTTCAAGCGCATGGAGACGCTGCTGCTCGAGGACGGCAGCAACGGCGCGGACGACTGGCGGGGTGGTGACGGCCCGCTGATCCTCGAACGCGGCCCGGCCACCAATCCGCTCTTCGCGGCCTTCTTCGAGGCCGTGCAGCAGGCCGGGTACTCGCTCACCGACGATGTGAACGGGTATCGACAGGAGGGCTTCGCGCGGTTCGACCGGAACGTACATCGCGGGCGTCGGCTGTCGGCCGCGCGGGCCTACCTGCATCCGGTTCGGCACCGCAAGAACCTCCGCATCGAGACCCTCGCGCACGTCACCAAGGTCAACTTCGCGGGCACTCGTGCCGTCGGGGTCGACTATCTGCGAGCCGGGCGGGTGCATCGCAGCGTGACGGCCGGGGAGGTCGTGCTGTGCGGTGGTGCGATCAACACGCCTCAGTTGCTGCAGCTCTCGGGTGTCGGCAACGCCCCTGAGCTCGAGCCACTCGGCGTAGACATGGTCCACCACCTCCCCGGCGTGGGAGCGAACCTGCAAGACCATCTCGAGGTCTACATCCAGTACGCCTCCAAGCAGCCGGTATCGATCGCACCGGGGCTCAAGTGGCACAAGCGACCCAAGATCGGCGTGGACTGGCTGCTGTTCCGAAAGGGCCTGGGAGCCACCAACCACTTCGAGGGCGGCGGCTTCGCCCGCTCGAACGACGAGGTCGACTGGCCCAACCTGATGTTCCACTTCCTCCCGATCGCCATCAGGTACGACGGGAGCAGCCCGACCGAAGGGCACGGCTACCAGGTGCACGTCGGCCCGATGTACGCCGACACCCGCGGTTGGGTCAAGATCGCCAGCACCGATCCGCTGCGCCACCCGAAGATGTTGTTCAACTACCTCTCCACGCCCACCGATCGCAAGGAATGGGTCGAGGCGATCCAGGTCGCGAGGCGGATTCTCACCCAGCCCGCCTTCGATGCCTACAACGACGGTGAGCTGTCCCCGGGACCAGGAGTGTCGACCGATGAGGAGATCCTCGACTGGGTGCGCAAGGACGCCGAAACCGCCCTCCATCCCTCGTGCACGGCCAAGCTGGGCACCGGTGAGGACGCCGTTGTCGACCCGCTGACGATGAAGGTGCACGGAGTCAGCGGGTTGAGCGTGGTCGACGCCAGCGTGTTCCCCTACGTCACCAACGGCAACATCTACGCCCCCGTGATGATGGTCGCCGAGAAGGCGGCCGACCTGATCTTGGGCAACACGCCCCTACCCCCCGCCGACGTCCGCTACTACCGTCATCGGGAACAAGACTCCACAGCGCAGACGGGCCGAGCTAAGGGACCGAGCAATGGCCGCCACTGACCGGGCCACCGCCACAGCCACCACAACCGGGTCTCTGACACCCAAGCCCACCACTCACCAGGAGGTCGGTTCATGATCGACAGCGACAAACCCGCCCTGCACGTTGACGGTCTGTGGAAGATCTTCGGCCCTGGGTCGGACAAGATCATCGGAACGCCCGACGCCGAGTTGAGTCGGGCTGACCTCAAGGCGAAGACGGGCTGCGTGGTGGGGGTCAAGGATGTGTCCTTCGATGTCGCCCCCGGCGAGGTGTTCGTCGTGATGGGACTGTCCGGTTCGGGCAAGTCCACCCTGGTCCGGCTCCTGACTCGGCTGATCGAACCCACCTCCGGGAACGTCGAGCTCAACGGCACCAACATCACCAAGGCGTCCGAGGCGGAGTTGCGCAACTTGCGCCGCAACCACGTCTCGATGGTGTTCCAGCACTTCGGCCTGCTTCCCCACAGGCAAGTGCTGGACAACGTGGCCTATGGGCTTGAGGTACGCGGCGTGGGCAAGGCCGAACGCCGCGCGCGGGCGGCCGAGGTCGTCGAGTTGGTCGGCCTTCAGGGATACGAGAAGTCCTACCCGGATCAGCTCTCCGGCGGCATGCAGCAGCGCGTCGGCCTGGCGCGAGCGCTGGCTGGCGATCCGGAGATGCTGCTCTTCGACGAGCCGTTCTCGGCCCTCGACCCGCTGATCCGCCGAGACATGCAGAACGAGGTCATCCGGTTGCACCGCGAGATCGGCAAGACCATGGTCTTCATCACCCACGACCTGGCCGAGGCGCTGAAACTAGGGGACCGGATCCTCATCATGCGCGACGGCGCGATCGTCCAGATCGGCACCCCGGACCAGGTCGTCGGTGCGCCAGCGGACGACTACGTCAAGGAGTTCGTGAGCGACGTCCCCAAGTCGCACGTGCTCACCCTGCGCTGGGTGATGCGGCCGCCGCAGGGTGACGAAGGAGCCGGTGGTCCGGTGCTCCAAGCCGAGCAGATCGTGCGCGAGGCCGCGCGCGCGGTGCTGGCCGCCCAAGGGCCGGTGCGCGTGCTGGACGGGGACAAACTGGTCGGAGTCGTCGACGACGAGGACATCCTGCGCGTCGTCGTAGCGGAGGAGGACTGAGCCATGGCGACCATCACCGAGACCCGACCCGTCGAGCCCGGTGCTCCGCCGCCGGTGGAGCCTGAGACCCGTGGAGTTCCTCGGTGGGCGTGGGGCCTGGTCGTGGTGGCTGGTTGGATCGGCGTCTGGACCTTCACCAAAGGCACGGACACGCTGGTGCTCGGCGGCCTCGATCAGACAGGGTTGCACGATCGACTCTCGGAGTTCGGTGCCTCCCTCGGTGATTCGCCGCTGACGAACGGGGTCGGGGACACGCTCGAGGCCTTCGTCGACTTCTTCCGCCGCCTTATCGCCGTCCCGACCCCGCCGAGACCCGCCGCCGAGATCGGCTGGCTCGGGGTGGTCGCCATCGCTACCTGGATCGGGTACGCCGTTGCGAACTGGCGGATCGCGCTGTTGGTGGGCCTGTCCTTCGTCTCCTTCGGAGCGTTCGGCTACTGGGAAGACTCCATGGATCTGCTGGTGGTCACGCTCGTCTCGGTGCTGCTAACCGTTCTCATCGGATTCCCACTGGCGGTGTGGATGGGTCTGAGTCGACGAGCGGCCCGCTACATCACCTTGCTGATCGACTTGCTACAAACCATGCCCACGTTCGTCTACCTCGTCTTCGTGGTCATCCTGTTCGGCATCGGCGTCCCGACGGCGATCATCTGCACGCTGGCCTACGCGTTGCCGCCCATTGTGCGGATCGCGGGTTTCGGCATCCGGGACGTGTCGCCGACGACGATCGAAGCGACCGACTCACTTGGCCAGACGACCTGGCAGCGCTTGGTCAAGGTGCAAATCCCGATGGCGCGCAGCACCATCATCTTGGGCCTCAACCAGACGATCCTGGCGGCGTTGTCCATGGCAATCATCGCGTCGTATGTCGCCGGGCCGGGGCTCGGCCGCCCGGTGCTGTCGGCCCTGACCCGGAACAACTTCGGGGACTCCCTCGTCCCAGGGCTGCTGATCGTGCTGATGGGGATCATGCTGGACCGAACGACGACCGCGGCCAGCCAGCGATCCGAGGTCGTCGCTCGCGGTGGTGGCGAGGACCCTCGGCGACGCCGTTTGCTCCTGGCCGGCGGCTTGGTGCCCGTGGCGTTCGCGGTGTGGTACTCGCGCTTCGAACTCGACGCAGCCGTCTTCCCCGAGCTTGGCTGGGGCGACGCGATCGCCGATGTCTCCAACCGGTTGATGGAGAGCGCGGTCGACATCCTGGAGCCCCTGACGAGCGCCTTCAGGGACGCGGTGTCCTACGGGATGCTGAACCCGATGCAAGAACTCCTGGCGGACTCGCCGTGGTGGCTGAGTTTCACCGGCATCCTCCTGCTCAGCCTCGTGATCGGCGGCGCGAAGGCACTCTTGCCAACGTTGATCTGCCTGTCGGGCATCCGGTTCCTGGACCTGTGGCACGACTCGATGATCGTGTTGAACATGACGATCGTGGCCACGGTCCTCGTCATGATCATCGCGGTGGTGTTCGGGGTCTGGATGGCCCGGGACTCTCGCGTTGACCTCGCGCTCCGCCCGCTGCTCGACGCCGGCCAGACCATTCCGGCGTTCGTCTACCTGATCCCCGCCCTCGCGCTGTTCGGGTCCAGTCGGTTCACGGCGATCGTGGCGGGGCTGATCTACGCCGCGCCGGCCGCTGTCAAACTGGTCGCGGACGGTGTGGGACAGGTCTCTGCCGGTGCAGTTGAGGCGGGACGCTCCGTGGGGTCCACGAAGTGGCAAGAGATCATCAAGGTGCAGTTGCCGATGGCCAAGGGCTCTCTGGTTCTGGCGACCAATCAGGGCCTGCTCTACGTGCTGGCGATGGTCGTCATCGGCGGCCTGGTCGGCGCCCAGGCGCTGGGCTACGACGTGATCCTCGGCCTGAGCTCCAGTGAGAAGTGGGGCAAGGGCCTCGCTGCGGGTCTCTCTATCGTGCTATTGGGCATCATGATCGACCGGATCGCTCGGGCAGCTGCCGAACGTGCCGGAGCCGGGCACCAAGCTCGTGAGAGGGCGTTCCGGCTCGGCGGATGGCGCCCGGCGATCTTCACAGGAGGCGTTCGCTGACCCGACCCGCAGACTTCTCGGACATGACACACAATTCACCCAATGGGTCGCCGTCAGCGACCGGAGGATCAAGGAGAGAGACAGTGCGGCAAGTGAAGAAGAAGGGCGTGCGCATCGGCGCACTGGCCGCAGCGGCGCTGTTCGCGCTGAGTGCCTGCGGCGGCGGCTCGGTGGAGGATGCCACCGAGACCAACGAGGAGCAGGCCGAGGCGGCCGGCGGAGACTGCGGGGAGTTCAACATCCTGGTCCATCCCTGGGTCGGTTACACAGCCGATGCCTATGTCGTCGGCGAGGTGGCCGAGGAACAGGGCTGCACCGTCAACTACGTCGAACTGAAGGAAGGCGGCCCGTCGTACGAAGCGCTCGCCTCCGGCGATGGCGACGTGATTCTCGAAGAGTGGTCACACGCTGAAGAGCTCGCAGCGGGTATCGCGGCGGGCGAGGTCGTGGACGTCGGCTCCCCCGGGAACGTGGGGATCATCGGTTGGTACGTACCCGGCTGGCTGGCTGAGGAGCACCCCGACATTCTCGACTACAAGAACCTCAACAACTATGCCGCAGAGTTCAAGACCTCTGAATCCGGCGATCTGGGCCAGTTCCTCGGCTCGGACCCGACGTACACCCAGTACGACGAGGCGATCGTGAAGAACCTCGGGCTGGACTTCAAGGTCGTGTTCTCCGGTGGTGAGACCGCAACGGTCGAGGCGTTCAAGAAGGCCCAGGAGAACAAGGAGTGGTTGATCGGCTACTTCTGGGAACCGCAGTACGTCCATGCGGAGGTCCCGATGAAGCGGGTCGCCCTGCCGCCGTACGAGGAGGGTTGCGACGCCGACAAGGCCGAGGTGGCCTGTGACTACGCCGAAACGCAACTGAAGAAGGTGGCTCGCACCGCGTTCATCGAGTCCGGCACCCCGGCCGCGACCCTGGTGCAGAACTTCAGCTGGACCAACGAGGACCAGAACCTCGTTGCGAAGTACATCACGTCCGACGGAATGTCTCCTGAGGACGCCGCCGCGCAGTGGATCGCTGACAACCCCGACAAGGTCGAGGCCTGGCTCGGCTGATCGACGTCTGTTCGGGGCCAACGCCCCGCAGCGCATAGGACGGTGGGCCGCAGTGGAATCTCACACTGCGGCCCACCGCTCTCTTCTTGACTTCAAGGCCCGTTCGGCACGATCCTTGTTGTTGCACCAGACGCATTACGTTGCGTAATACGCACCACCGATCACGTAGAACCAAGGAGTCCAGATGGCTGACGTACCCAACTCCGCTCGCGTCGTCGTGATCGGGGCCGGCATCGTCGGCAATAGTCTGGTGTGGCATCTGGCCAGCCTCGGCTGGCGCGACATCGTGCAACTCGACAAGGGAGCGCTACCCAATCCCGGGGGCTCTACCGGTCACGCCTCCAACTTCATCTTCCCGGTCGACCACTCGCGCGAGATCACCGATCTGACCCTCGACTCGGTGCGTCAGTACAAGGAGATGGGTGTGTTCACCCAGTCCGGCGGGTTCGAGATCGCCCGCACCGAGGCGCGGATGGAAGAGCTGCGGCGACGCATGAGCAGTGCTCGCATCTGGGGTATCGAGGCCGAGCTGGTCACTCCGGCGCAGGTCCACGAGCAGGTGCCGTTCATCGACCCGACGCAGTTCATCGGCGGTTTCTACACTCCATCGGTCGGGGTCGTCGACTCGCTGCGCGCCGGCACCATCATGCGCGAGCGGGCGCTGGAGCTGGGCGCGCTGACGGTGGTTCCCAACGCCGAGGTGGTGGGGCTGGACGTCGTGGCCGGCCGGATCGCCCGGGTGCGCACCGACCGCGGCGACATCGACTGCGACGTCGTGGTGATCGCCTGCGGCGTCTGGAGCCCGCGGATCGCCGAGATGGCTGGGGCCAAGATCCCACTGACCCCCGCCGTACACCAGATGATCTCGGTCGGACCATGCCCCCAGTTGGCCGAGAAGGAAGGCGAGATCAGCTTTCCGATCATTCGGGACATGGACACCTTCTGCTACGAGCGGCAGCACGGCGCCGACATGGAGGTCGGGTCGTACGCCCACCGGCCGATCCTGCACGACCCGGAGGAGATCCCCTCGATCGAGCAGGCCAAGCTCAGCCCGACCGAGATGCCGTTCACCGAGGACGACTTCGACCCGCAGCTCGAGCAGGCCTTCGAGTTGATGCCCGAGCTTCTGGGTGCCGAAGGTGCGGAGATCCGGTATGCGATCAACGGGCTGCTGTCGCTGACACCCGATGGCTGGCCGATCCTCGGCGAGACCCCGGAGGTCAGGGGGCTGTGGTCGGCGGCCGCCGTGTGGATCAAGGAGGGCCCGGGCGTGGGTCGGGCCGTGGCCGAGTGGATGACCCACGGGCACAGCGAGATCGACGTGGCGCACTCCAACATCGCCCGCTTCTATCCCCACCAGCAGACCCGAGCCCACGTCAAGGCGCGCACCGCCGAGGCCTTCAACAAGACCTACGGGATCATCCACCCGGCTGAGCAGTACGAATCCGACCGGCCACAGCGGGTGGCGCCGATGCACGCGTCCCAGGTGCAGCTAGGAGCCAGGTTCTTCGAGGCCGCAGGCTGGGAGCGACCCTTCTGGTACGAATCCAACGCCGACCTCCTCGAGGTGTACGGCGACGCCGTGATGCCGCGCGAGCACGAGTGGGACGCACGGTGGTGGTCGCCGATCATCAACGCCGAACACCTCCGCATGCGCGAGAGCGCCGGGATTGTCGACTTATCTGCATTCTGCATCTTCGACGTGGTCGGGCCGGGCGCATTGGCGACCGTCCAACGGGCGTGTGTCGCGCAATGCGATGTGCCCGACGGGCGGGTCATCTATACCCCGGTCCTGGACGGCAAGGGTGGCTTCATCTCCGACCTCACGATCATGCGGCTGGGTTCGGCCGCTTCGGGCGGCGATCGGTTCCGGGTAGTCACCGGTGGCGCGCATGGGATGGCCGATCGCAAGTGGTTCGCCGACCTGGCCGAGGACTGCGCGGTGGTCGACCTGACCTCGGCGTACACCACCATCAGGATCTGGGGCCCGCGCGCCCGCGACATCGTGGCCTCGCTGACCGCTGCCGACGTGAGCCACGAAGGTTTCGGCTTCGGCACCTGTCGCACCATCGAGCTGGACTCCCTGGCGGTGTTGGCCTCGCGGATCTCGTACGTCGGCGAGCTC
>JAKFXV010000178.1 GCA_021731205.1 Nocardioides sp.
AGACCAAGGCCCGCGAGGATCAGCTGCCGTTGATGGGCCTGCAGTCGCTCGGGTACGACGTCGCCGCGGCCGGCCTCAACCAGTGGAACGGCGTCGCGCTGATCAGCCGCGTCGGGCTCGAACACATCGAGATCGGCTTCCCCGGTATGCCCGCGTGGGGCGAGCCGCCGGTCCAGGAGGCCCGCGCGATCGGCGCCACCTGCGGTGGCCTCCGCATCTGGTCGCTCTACGTCCCCAACGGCCGCAAGATCGGCGACCCCCACTACCACTACAAGCTCGAATGGCTGGCGGCCCTGCGCGCCAACGCCCGCACCTGGCTGGGTCAATCAACCGCCCTGCTCGGCGACTGGAACATCGCACCCACCGACGAGGACGTCTACGACATGGCGGCGTACGCCGACGACACCCACATCACGCCACCCGAGCGGGCGGCGTTCGCCGGCTTCCTCGAGGACGGGTACGCCGACCTGGCTCGCCCCCACACCCCTGGCCCGGGCTCGTTCACATATTGGGACTACTACCGCCAGCGGTTCGAGCGCAACCGCGGGATGCGGATCGACTTCCTGCTCGGTTCCCCGGCCGTCGCCGAGCGCGTGACCCATGCGTTCGTCGACCGCGACGAGCGCGCCGGCACGGGCAGCTCGGATCACGCCCCGGTGATCGTCGACCTGGCCAACTGAACCGAAGCCACACACCGACTCAATGTCTGAGTAGTTGGACGCTAGGCGAGCTTCGACGAGCAACAAGTCCGACATTTCTCCTGCCGGTCCATTGCTGGTCAGTGCGTGGTGGTGGGTAGCTGGGACTGCAGTGTCGGTGCCGCCAGCCATGATCGAGACATGGACACACCCAGCTGGCTGTTGCTGATCGGGCTGGCCATCGGCCTGCTCACCGGACTCCTGTGCGGCGCCGTCGCCGGCTCCGCGTGGACCCGAGCGCGAACCGCCGGGCCCAATCTCGAACAACACAGCCTCGAGCAACACCGGATCGACCAGGCCGGGCTCTACGAGGGCCTGCACCGCCTGCACGACCAACTCCGCGACCTCGAAGCTACCCGCTCCGGGTGGCAGGGCCAGGTCCAGCAGCAGGTGCTCGACATGCGTGAGACCACCGAAGCGCTGCGTCGCGAGACGCACTCCCTGGCCAGCGCGCTCCGGCGCCCCCAGGTGCGCGGCCGCTGGGGCGAGATGCACCTGCGCCGGGCGGTCGAGCTCGCGGGCCTGGTCGACCGCTGCGACTTCACCGAGCAACTCCACCTGGCTGGGGCTGACGACGAGGCCGCGGTCCGCCCCGACCTCGTCGTCCACCTGGCCGGCGGGCGCAGCATCGTGGTCGACGCCAAGGTGCCCCTCGACGGGTTCCTCGACGCCACCAACGCCGACTCCGACGAACGCCGCACGCACCACCTGGCCCTGCATGCCGGCCAACTCCGCCGCCACATCGACGCCCTTGCGGGCAAGCGCTACTGGCGGGCCCTCGATCAGTCGCCCGAGTTCGTGGTGCTGTTCGTTCCGGCCGACTCCTTCCTCGCCGCCGCCCTCGACGCCGACACCTCCCTCCACGAGTACGCCGCCACCCGCCGCGTCGTGCTGGCCTCCCCCACCACCCTGATCGCGCTGCTCCGCACCATCGCCCAGGCCTGGACCCATCACGCCGTCGGTGAGCAGGCCGCCCAGATCCACGCCCTCGGTCGCGAACTGCACGAGCGCTTGAGCACGATGGGCCGGCACTTCGAGCAGCTGGGGCGTTCGCTCAACGCCAGCGTCGGCCACTACAACCGGGCGATGGGGTCGTGGGAGTCTCGCGTCCTGGTGTCGTCACGGCGGCTCGCGGATCTCGGCGGACTGCAGGCTGAGCTGCCGACCGCGGACCAGATCGACGCATCGGCGCGCACCATCGACGTCGCCCGGCTGACTCCGGTCGACGACCCCGGCCCGGCGCGGCATGTCCACGGCGCGTAGCCCGCGCCGTAGCGTGCTGGCTGTGAGCCGAGCGGTGCGCGGCGACCTCGCGCCGGTCTCGCCGCACCCGACAGCGGCGGCCCCGCCCACGATCTGGACGCGTGGGCGCGAGCCCGCGCACGCGTTGGCAGCCCTGGCTTTCGCCATGACCTTGAGCCTGGTGGTGATCGACTTCGCGCTCAACGACTCGGTCGGCAGGCTCTTCGACATCGGCTTCGCGGCCCTGTGCGTCGGACTGGGAGTCCTGGTGCGCCCCGGCGACTTCATCGTCGTCGGCGCTCTCCCCCCGGCAGCCCTGGGGGCCGTGTTCGCCCTGCTCGGGCTGACCTCTCCCGGGATGGTGGCGCACCCCGACGACGGGATGATGCAGTCGATGGTGTCAGGGATCTCCCACCACAGCCTCGCCCTGCTCCTCGGGTACGCAGGTTGTCTCGGAGTGCTGTCCTATCGATACCGCTTGCTGACGCGAGCGTCGGCGCACTAGCCCCGCAGCAGGTCGACGACTCGACTTGCGTCACCGGCGCCTTGCCGCACGACGACGGGCTCGCCGTCGGACCAGTCGACGACCGTGGTCGGTTGCGAGGGGGTCTCCCCGGAGTCGATCACGATGTCCACCGCGTGATCGAGCTCCTCTTTCACGTCCCATCCGTTGGTGCGCGGTTCGGACTCCCCGGGCAGGATCAGCGAGCTCGTCAGCAGCGGCTCATCCAGCGCGTGGAGCAGAGTCTGCACCAACGCATGGTCGGGAATCCGCACACCGACCGTCCGCTTCTTCGGGTGCATCAGTCGACGCGGCACCTCTCGGGTGGCCGGGAGAATGAACGTGAACGGCCCCGGAGTCATCGCCTTGATCGCCCGGAACGCCGCCTTGTCCACATGAACCAACTGCCCCAGCTGCGCGAAGTCGCGACACATCAGGGTCAGGTGGTGCCGCTCGTCGAGGTCGCGGATAGCGAGGATGCGCTCGCGCCCGTCCCGGTTGTCCAACCGGCTGCCCAGCGCGTAGCCCGAGTCGGTCGGGTAGGCAATCAACGCGTCATCGCGAAGCGCCGCAACGACGTGGTCGATCAGTCGGGGCTGCGGGTTGTCGGGGTGGATATCGAGATAGGTCGCCATCACCGGATCCGCTTGGCTAGCGCTCCTGGGCGAGTCGCAGGTCTTTGCGGAGCTCGGGCGGGAGCGCGAAGATCAGCGACTCCTCGGCGCTGTGCACCGCCCTGGCATCGGGATAGCCCCGGTCGGCGAGGAAGGCCAGCACGCCCTGCACGAGTTCCTCGGGCACCGAGGCACCCGATGTCACGCTGACGGTGCGCACGCCGTCGAGCCAGGCCGGGTCGATCTCGGACTCGTCATCGACCCGATGGGCGGCGCGCGCGCCAGCCTCGAGGGCGACCTCGACCAGCCGCACGGAGTTGGAGGAGTTGCCGGACCCGACGACGATCACCAGATCGGACTGTCCCGCGATCTCCTTGACCGCAAGCTGCCGGTTCTGGGTGGCGTAGCAGATGTCGTCGCTGGGCGGATCGAGCAACAGCGGGAACCGCTCCCGGATGGCGGCCACCGTCTCGAGGGTCTCGTCCACCGACAGCGTCGTCTGGGACAGCCACGCCACCTTGGCGGGATCGCGCACCACGATCCCAGCAACATCGGCTGGGCTCTGGACCAACTGAATGTGCTCCGGCGCCTCCCCCGAGGTGCCCTCGACCTCTTCGTGTCCGGCATGCCCGATCAGCAAGATGTCGTAGTCGTCCGCAGCGAACCGCTTCGCCTCGTGATGCACCTTCGTCACCAGCGGGCAGGTCGCGTCGATCGTCTTCAGCGACCGGTCCTCGGCCTGCCGATGCACCTCGGGCGACACCCCGTGCGCCGAGAACACCACCGTCGCGCCCGGTGGCACCTCGTCGAGCTCCTCCACGAAGATCGCGCCGCGGGACTCGAGGTTGGCGACGACGTGCAGGTTGTGCACGATCTGCTTGCGGACATAGACGGGCGCGCCGTACAGATCCAGTGCCTTCTCGACCGTGATCACGGCCCGATCGACTCCGGCGCAGTAGCCCCGCGGAGCCGCGAGCAGCACCTGACGTGCGCCCTCGTCGGTGGGCAGCACGGTGGGCGCACTGAGGTCGATCAGATCGCCTGGGCTCATGGGCGGAGTCTACCGGGGCTCGGATGCGCCTAGGCTCGCCGTCGTGGCCCTCGAAACCTCTCCGTCGAGCCCGGCCCCGGTGCGCCAGATCGCCAACGCGATCGCCGGATGGATCGAGCGACTCGGCGCGGTCTGGGTCGAGGGCCAGGTCGCCCAGGTGAACCGACGCCCCGGGGTGAACACCGTGTTCCTGACGCTGCGAGACACCGTCGCCGACGTGTCGGTGCAGGTGACCTGCCCCCGCAGCCTGTACGACGGCCTCAACCCGCCGCTGGTCGAAGGCGCCAGCGTGGTCATCCACGCCAAGCCGGTCTATTACGCCAACCGGGGCACCCTTTCACTGTCCGCGCGCGAGATCCGGATGGTCGGGATCGGCGAGCTGCTGGCCCAGCTCGAGCGGCGACGCCAGCTCCTGGCAGCCGAAGGCCTGTTCGCTCCGGAGCTCAAGCGCCCGCTCCCCTTCCTGCCCGCCAGCATCGGACTCGTCACCGCGCCCGGGTCCGCGGCCGAACGCGACGTCGTGGAGCACACCTTGCGCCGCTGGCCCGCGGCGCTGTTCACCACGGCGTACGCCGCCATGCAGGGCGCCCGATCCGCGCTCGAGGTCATCGAGGCCGTGCGCCGGCTCGACGCGGACCCGGGCGTGGAGGTGATCGTGATCGCGCGCGGTGGTGGGGCGGTCGAGGATCTGTTGCCGTTCTCCGACGAGGCCCTGTTGCGCGCCGTGCACCAGGCGCGGACCCCGGTCGTCTCCGCCATCGGACATGAGCCGGACAGCCCGCTGCTCGACCTGGTGGCAGACGTCCGGGCCTCGACGCCCACCGATGCAGCCAAGCTGATCGTGCCCGACGTCGCCCGCGAGCTGGCGCAGGTGAACGCGACCCGTGAGCGGCTCCGGACCCTGCTCGAGGCCTGGCTGCGACGTGAGGCAACGTTGGTGACGTCCCTGCGATCGCGTCCGGTGCTAGCCGATCCTCGCGCCACCCTGACCGCTCGCGCAGAGGAGCTCGATGGGCTGCGGAGCCGCGCCCGACGCTCGATCCGGCACAGCCTGGACCGCGCCCACGACGACCTCGGACACCAGCGCGCCCGGGTGCGGGCGTTGGGTCCGCTGGCCACCCTGCAGCGTGGGTACGCCGTCCTCCTCGACGGCGACGGGCATCTGGTCACCTCGGCTGCGCAGCTCGCTCCCGGTGATGCGGTGACGGCCCGGGTGAGCGATGGCCGAGTCCACGCAGTCACCACCACAACAGAACTGGAGGAGGTCGAGATGGCCGATGGCTAAGGAATCCGAGTTGAGCTACGAGGCGGCACGAGAGGAGCTCGTCGACGTCGTACGACGCCTCGAGGCCGGCGGCACGACCCTGGACGAGTCGCTGGCCCTGTGGGAACGCGGCGAGGCGCTGGCCACGCTGTGCGAGGCACGTCTCGACGGCGCTCGCAAGCGGCTCGACGCGGTGATCAACGATCCTGCGGACCAGCCGGAGGAGTGAGTGGACTCGGAGCGCGTTTCGGGCTCCGACAGCGCCCGTGACCGCTACCATCCCCCCATGGTCGAGCCCACACCCATCGAGCCACCGGACCGCAACCTCGCGCTCGAACTGGTGCGCGTCACCGAGGCCGCCGCGATGGCCGCGGGGCGTTGGGTCGGGCGCGGCGACAAGAACGAGGCCGACGAGATGGCCGTCAACGCCATGCGGGTGCTGATCTCGGCGGTCAGCATGGCCGGGGTCGTCGTGATCGGCGAAGGCGAGAAGGACAACGCGCCGATGCTGTTCAACGGCGAGCTCGTGGGGGACGGCACCGGCCCGGAGATGGATGTCGCGGTCGATCCCATCGATGGCACGACGCTGACCGCCAAGGGCATGGCCAACGCGATCTCGGTGCTGGCCGTCGCACCACGCGGTGCGATGTTCGATCCGTCGGCGGTGTTCTACATGGAGAAGCTCGCGACCGGACCAGAGGCCGCAGACGTGGTCGACATCCGGCTGCCCGTCTCGGAGAACATCCGACTGGTCGCCAAGGCCAAGGGGTCCAGCCCCGAGGACGTCACCGTCGTACTCCTCGATCGGCCGCGGCACGCCGGCCTGGTCGAGGAGATCCGGGCGACCGGCGCGCGGATCAAGTACATCCTCGATGGTGACGTTGCTGGCGCGATCATGGCGGCGCGGCCCGACACCGGCGTCGACCTACTGCTCGGCACGGGCGGCACTCCGGAGGGCATCATCGCCGCCTGCGCAATGAAGTGCATCGACGGCGTGATCCAGGGGCGGCTCGCCCCCAAGGACGACGACGAGCGCCAGAAGGCGATCGACGCCGGTCACAACCTCGATCCCGACCACATCCTCACCACCCACGACCTCGTCACCAGCGAGGACTGCTTCTTCGTCGCCACCGGCATCACCGATGGCGAGCTCATGCGCGGTGTGCGCTACCGCGGCGGCGGCGCGACCACCCACTCACTGGTCATGCGCGGCCGCAGCGGCACGCTGCGCTCGATCGAATCCGAGCACCGGTTCCACAAACTCGGCTCCTACGCCGCCATCGACTTCAAGCGCTGAGCGTTGTCAGACGCCGCTGTCCCGGTCTCGCCCGAACGCTCGGCCGACCTGAGCAACGGCGTGTCGCTGTGTTTCCAGACCTTCGGCGACCCCGCGGGCGAGCCGTTGGTGCTCGTGATGGGGCTGAGCGGGCCGATGAACTGGTGGGACGACCGGCTGTGTCTCCGCCTCGCCCGAGCCGGCTTCTACGTCGTCCGCTTCGACAACCGCGACACCGGCCGATCGACGAAGCTGTCCACGGTCGTGCCGCCGGGAATGATCCTGCGGGGCTTCCTGGGACGGTCGGTCAGCACGCCGTACACCTTGGGCGATCTGGCCGGGGACACCTTCGGGCTGATGGCTCACCTGGGGATTCCCTCGGCCCATGTGGCCGGGATGTCGATGGGCGGGATGGTCGCTCAGACCATGGCGATCCAGGCACCCCGTCGGGTGCGGTCGCTGACCTCGTTGATGGCCACGACCGGGCGGCGGCGGGTGGGCTGGCAACATCCCAGCCTCGCCCCGACGATGCTCGCTCCCCGCGGAGCCGGGCGCACGGCGTACGTCCAGGCGTCGCAACGACTGTGGGCGCAGATCGGCTCCCCGGGGTTCCCCACCGACCCAGACCTGATCCGGACCCGGGCCGAGGAGACCTACGACCGCGGATACGACGTTGCGGGCGTCCGCCGGCAGATGGCGGCGATCGTCTCGCAACCCGACCGCACCGAGGCACTCGGGCGGCTGGAACTCCCAGCCCTGGTGATCCATGGCAAGGCCGACAAGATGGTCCACCTGTCCGGTGGCAGGGCGACGGCCGCGGCCATCCCGAACGCCGAGCTGATGGTGATCGACGGGTTGGGACACGATCTGCCCGCCGTGCTCTTCGACACCTTCGCCGACGCGATCACACGCACCGCACGCACCGCACGCACCTGACCGGTGCCCCCTCCCACGCACGCGGCGTGACCGGATGCACCGGTCAGGTGCACAGCCGTCAGTCGCTCAGGCGCTCGCCGGTCTCGGTGTCGAACACGTGAACGTTGGCCGGGTCCGTCGTGACGTACAACGTCTCCCCACGCTTGACCGAGTCCCGCGCGCTGACCCGAACGATGACGTTGGTCGTTCCGGCACCCAGCGGTGCGGTGCCGTAGACATAGGCGTCCGAGCCCAACTCTTCGACCACCGTCACGCTCACCGGGAGACCGCCGGCTTCGGCCGAGACGACTCGCCAGGCCTCGGGACGAACTCCAACGGTGATGTTGCCCTTCATCTTCGACGCAGCCGCTGCATCGACCGGCACCAGGTAGCTGCCGACTCGAGCCTGGCCGTTCTCGGCCGTGGCCTCCATCAGGTTCATCTGCGGTGAGCCGATGAAACCCGCCACGAACAGG
>JAKFXV010000272.1 GCA_021731205.1 Nocardioides sp.
ACGTCGGTCGCGGTGAACACAGCGAGGGAGGCGGCCTCCAGAGCGAGCATCCACGCGAAGTACGCCGCCGGGTTGCGGTCGTCGGCGTCGTGCCAGGAAGCGAGCATCACCAGCGGCACGAGATCGGCAGTGAGGAGGACCATCACCAGGCCGAGCCCGTCCAGGCCCAGCGCGTAGTGCACGCCGAACGCCTTGATCCAGGTATAGCGCTCCTCGAACTGCCAGCCACCGCCGACGTCGTACTGCAGCGCGATCACGGCGGCCAGCGCCAGGGTGACCCCGGAGCAGGCCAGCGCGACCTGCCGGGCGACATCGCGAGCTGTGAAGGCCGTGCCGATCGCACCGATCAGCGGGACGAGGATCAGGATCGTCAGAATCGAGGAGGTCATCGCAGATTCACCGCCAGCAGGGCCAACACCACGATGAGTACGCCGGCGAGCAGCGACAGGGCGTACGAACGGACGAAGCCGGTCTGCAGGCGCCGGACCACCCCGCCGAGACCGGCGATGGACAAGGAAGCGTTCTCGACGGTCCCGTCGATCACCACCCGGTCCATGTGGGACAGCGCCCAGACCGAGGTCACGCCGGGGCGAACCACGAGGCGGTCGTTGATCGCGTCGCCGTAGAGGTCGGCCCGAGCGGCACGGGTCGCGAGCGACACCTCCTGCGGCGCCTCACGGGGCACCTCCTGCCTGCCGACCAGGAACCACGCCGTCGCAACCCCCAGCGCGACCACGCAGGTGACGATCAGGGTCAGGACGAGCGGAGCGATCGGCGGCTCGTGGTGCTCGGCGACACCCACCACCGGCTCGAGCCAGGTCACGATCCAGTCGCCGAGAAGCAGCAGGCCACCGAGCACCGAGAGGGCGGCGAGCACCATCAGCGGCACGGTCATCACCTTGGGTGACTCGTGCGGATGCACCTCGGGTGCCCAGCGCCGGTTGGTGAAGAACGTCATCAGCATCAGCCGGGTCATGTAGAACGCCGTGACCCCCGCGCCGAGCAGCGCGGCCGCACCGACGAACGGGTTCTCCGCGAACGCGGTCTCGATGATCTTGTCCTTGGACCAGAAGCCCGAGAAGCCGGGGAATCCGATGATCGCGAGATAGCCCATCGCGAAGGTCAAGAACGTGATCGGCACGGCCTTCTGCAGCGCGCCGTAGTGACGCATGTCGACGTCGTCGTCCATCGCGTGCATCACCGAGCCGGCGCCGAGGAACATGTTGGCCTTGAAGAAGCCGTGGGTCAGCAGGTGGAAGATCGCGAACGCGTAGCCGGCCACACCCAACCCGGCGCCCAGCATCATGTAGCCGATCTGGCTCATCGTCGAACCGGCCAGCGCCTTCTTGATGTCGTCCTTGGCGCAACCGATGACCGCACCCCACAGCAGGGTCACCACCGCGACGATGACCACCATCGTCTGGGCGGTCTCGGCGCGCTCGAAGATGAAGTTGGATCGCACGATCAGGTAGACGCCGGCGGTGACCATCGTGGCCGCGTGGATGAGCGCGGACACCGGTGTGGGGCCTTCCATGGCGTCGAGCAGCCAGGCTTGGAGCGGCACCTGGGCGGACTTGCCGCACGCGCCGAGCAGCAGCAGCAGGCCGAGCGCGTTGAGCGTCGCCGAGGACGCGCCCTCGGCGGCGGCGCTGATCGGGGCGAAGGCCGTGGTCCCGAAGGTCACGAAGAACAACATGATCGCGACCGACATGCCGATGTCACCGACCCGGTTGATCACGAACGCCTTCTTGGCCGCTGCGGCGGCAGTGGGTTTGTGCTGCCAGAAGCCGATCAGCAGGTACGACGCGAGGCCGACGCCCTCCCAGCCGAGGAACAGGCCGAGATAGTTGGCCGAGAGGACGAGCATCAACATCGCCGCGACGAACAGGTTGAGGTAGCCGAAGAACCTGCGGCGCCGAGCGTCGTGCTCCATGTAGCCGATGGAGTAGACGTGGATCAGCGACCCGACACCGGTGATCAGCATCAAGAACAGTGCGGCGAGCGGGTCGTACAGCAGGTCCATCCCGACGTCGAACCGCCCCGCCTCGATCCAGGTGAACAGGTGCTGGGTGATCGAGCGGTCATCCTCGGCGCGCCCCCACAACGCCACGAACATCATCGAGCTGATCACGAACGAGCCGGCTGCGGTGAGCGTGCCGAGCAGGTGCCCCCACGCCTCGAGCGCCTTGGGCGCGATGGCCCCACCGGCCAGCAGGATCAAGGCACCGGCGAGCGGCAGGGCGATCACCAACCACATCAAGGCGAACACGCCGTCGGCGGTCGCCGGCTCGATCACCGGGATGCCGCCGTGCCCCGATTTCTCGGCGCCCTCGGCAGCCAGCAGCGCCGCCGTCACGGAAAAGGTCATCAACGTCTGGCCCCTAGTACTTCAACAGATTCGCGTCGTCGACCGAGGCCGAACGGCGGGAGCGGAAGATGGTCATGATGATGGCCAGCCCGACGACGACCTCGGCGGCGGCGACGACCATCACGAAGAAGGCGGCGATCTGACCATCGAGGTTTCCGTGCTGCTTGGCGAAGGTCACCAGTGCGAGATTCGAGGCGTTCAGCATCAACTCCACGCACATGAACACGACGATGGCGTTGCGGCGGGTGAGCACGCCGACGCAACCGATCGTGAAGAGGATCGCGGACAGCACGATGTACGGCGTGAGGCTCACTGGTCCTCCCCCGTCGGATCGGGGTTTCGAGACGCTCGCTCCGGTTCCTGAGGAGGCGCGTCAGCGCCGGCTCGTTGGCCGACCACCGGACTGCCTCCGGCGAGCTGCCGTTCGATGTCTTCGATGTTCTCGGCGAGCGCTGGAGCGGAGCGCACCGAGCCGCGAGCCGCGAGCACCCGGGAGATCGACGCGTCGGCCACGGTGCCATCGGGCAGCAGCGCCGGAGTGTCGACGGCGTTGTGCCGGGCGAACACACCGGGAGAGGGCAGCGGTCCCAGGGGTTTGCCCGTGTCGGCGTAGTCACGCATCCGCTGGCGCGCCACCGAGGCCTGGCTCTCCCGAGGCTCGAGCCGCTCGCGATGCGCCAGCACCATGGCGCCCAGGGCCGCGGTGATCAGCAGTGCGCTGGTGACTTCGAACGCGAACACGTAGCGGCTGAACATGATGTTCGCCAGCCCTTGGATGTTGCCGTCGGCGTTGACGTCGCCGAGGCCGCGGGCCACCCCGAGCGAAGCTTGCGTCGCCGCGGTGACGAGCAACATGCCGAGCACCACCCCGGTGCCGAGCGCGAGCGCCCGCTGACCCTTGAGCGTTTCGACGACCGAGTCGGAGGCGTCGACGCCCACGAGCATCAAGACGAACAGGAACAACATCAAGATCGCGCCGGTGTAGACGATGATCTGCACTGCGAACAGGAAGGGCGCCTCCAAGACGGCGTACAGCACCGCGAGGCCGATCATCACGATCGCCAACAGCAAGGCGGCGTGCACCGCCTTGCGCACGAACAAGATGCCCAGCGCGGCCAGCACCATGATCGGCGCGAGGATCCAGAACGCGGTCACGACGTCACCCCGGTCTCGGGCTCCGGGAGCGGGTCAGACAGGACCGACTCGGGCACGAAGGCACCGAGGTAGTACGCCTTGTCGTCAGCGCCGAGCCGCATCGGATGCGGCGGCTGCTCCATCCCCGGGAGCAACGGCGCCAGCAGGTCGGACTTCTCGTAGATCAGGTCCGCCCGGTTGTTGTCGGCGAGTTCGTACTCGTTGGTCATCGTCAGGGCCCGGGTGGGGCAGGCCTCGATGCACAGCCCGCACAGGATGCAGCGCAGGTAGTTGATCTGGTAGACGCGGCCGTAGCGCTCGCCCGGACTGAAGCGCTCCTCCTCGGTGTTCGAGGCCCCCTCGACATAGATCGCGTCGGCCGGGCACGCCCAGGCGCACAGTTCGCAGCCGATGCACTTCTCCAGCCCGTCGGGCCACCGGTTGAGCTGATGGCGTCCGTGGAACCGAGGTGCGGTGGGCAGCTTCTCGAAGGGGTACTGCTCGGTCACGACCTTGCGGAACATCGTGCGGAAGGTGACTCCGAACCCGGCGATCGGGTCCCAGTAGTCCTCCTTGATGGTGCCCATCAGCCCTCCTCCACCTTGGTCGCGTCAGTGCGAGGGGTCTCGAACTGCAGTGCCGCTGCGGCGCCGCGGACGGCTCCCCCGGCCGGCATCGGTGGCACGGGGAAACCCCCGGCGAACGGATCCGCGACGTCGGCGTCGGTCGTCACGTCCTGGTCGGCGGCCGCCGTGCCGAGCAGGGACAGCACCAAGAACACCGCAGCCAGCAGGCCGAGCCCGATGATCAGCTCCGTGCGACCCAGGGTTCCGGAGTCGGACAGCGTCTTGACCGATGCGACCGCAACGATCCACAGCAACGAGACGGGGATCAGCCGCTTCCAGCCGAAGGCCATGAACTGGTCATAGCGCAAGCGAGGCAGTGAGCCGCGCAGCCAGATGAACAAGAAGATGAACAGCATCACCTTGCCGAGGAACCACAGCACCGGCCAGTAGCCGCTCTCGGCGCCCGGCCAGACGTGCACCAGCCCCCAGGGCGCGTGCCAACCGCCCAGGAACAAGGTCGTTGCCAGTGCCGAGACGGTGGTCATGTTGATGTATTCGGCGAGGAAGAACAGCGCGAACTTGAGCGAGGAGTACTCCGTATGGAAGCCGCCGACGAGCTCGCCCTCGGCTTCGGGGAGGTCGAAGGGTGCTCGGTTCGTCTCGCCCACCATCGAGATGACGTAGATGACGAACGACGGCATCAACAACAGCGCGAACCACCAGTCGGTCTGCGCCTCGACGATTTCCGAGGTCGACATGGAGCCGGCGTACAAGAAGACACCGACCAGCGCCAGGCCCATCGCCACCTCGTAGGAGATCATCTGCGCACTCGAGCGCAGACCCCCCAGCAAGGAGTACGTCGACCCGGAGGACCAGCCGCCGAGCACGATGCCGTAGATGCCGATCGAGGCGATCGCCATCACGAACAACACCGCCACCGGCATGTCGGTCAGCTGCAGCGGCGTGGTGATGTCGGACCAGGGGACCTTCACCTCGGGTCCGAGCGGGATGACGGCGAACGTCACGAAAGCCGGGATCGTCGCGATGACGGGCGCCGCCAAGAAGACCACCTTGTCGGCGGCCTTGGGAATGATGTCCTCCTTGAGCGCCAGCTTGACGCCGTCGGCCAACGACTGCAGCAGTCCGAAGGGGCCGTGCACGTTGGGCCCGATCCGGTGCTGCATGCGTGCGACGACACGGCGCTCGGCCCAGATGTTGAACAGGGTCAGCACGACCAACAGGGCGAAGATCAGGACCGACTTGAGGATGACCAGCCACAGCGGGTCCTGGCCGAATGCGCTCAGGTCGTCGGCCGCGAGGATGGTCGCGCTCACGCGTCGGCTCCCTTCACGACCACGCCGCTCCCCGGGCTGGCCAGGTCGGCTAGCACCCCGTTGCCGACCGAGTTGGCCGGCACCCACACCACGGCGTCGGGGAGGTCGGCCACCTCGACAGGAAGCGTGATCGAACCTCGGTCGCCGGTGAGCGTCACCGAGGACGGTGAGCCGAGTCCGACGTGTGCCGCCGCATTGACCCTGGCCACCGGCCGACGCGCGGTGCCGCGCAGATGCTCGTCACCGGCCTGGAGACTGCCGTTGTCGAGCAACTGCTTCCAGCTGGCCAACACCCACTGACCCTTGCGCAGGGCCTTGGGCTTGACCGCGCGCGGCGCGCGTTTGGGGGCCGGCTTCTTCGACTTCGCTGCGGCACCGTCCCACGGCCCGAGCGAGATCATGTCGGCCCGAGCGTCGGCGACCGTGCGGAACCCCAGCGAGGCGCCGAGCTCCTCGGCGATGCCTTCGAGGATCCGGACCTCGGGCAGCGAGTTCGGGTTGGTGAAGACCGCGTCGAAGCTTCGCGGCCGGCCCTCCCAGTTGACGAACGTCCCGGCCTTGTCGCTGACCGGCGCCACGGGGAACACCACGTCGGCGACCCGCGTGATGTCGGTCTCGCGCAGCTCCAGGCTGATCACGAACGGAGCCCGGTCGATCGCGGCGCGAGCGGCCGCAGGGTCGGCCAGGTCACTCAACTCCACGCCGGCGATCACGACCGCACCGATCTCGTCGCCGGTGGAGTTCTCGAGCTCGCTGTCACCGAGCAACGCGAGGATCTGGTCGGTGCTGCGACCGACCCGGTCCGGGAGCGAGTCGACGCCCCAGGAAGCAGCGGTGTCGACCCGAGCCGCGGCGTCGGAGACGAGGCGACCGCCGGGCAGCAGGTTGGGGAGGCAGCCGGCCTCGACCGCTCCGCGGTCGCCGGCCCGGCGCGGCACCCAGGCGAACCCGCCTCCCGCCTGGTCGGCCAACGCCTTGGCCGCGGCGAGCCCACCCGGCGTCAGACCCAGCCGCTCACCGGCCAGCACGACCGTGGTCGGGTCCAGGGCGAACTCGGAGTTGTGGCCGCCGAGGGCGGCGAGTGCCGCGGCCTCGTGGCCGGGAACGGTCGAGATCACGTGGGCATCGAGCTTCATCAGCCCCCGCGAGGTGTACGGCGCGACGGCGACGACGCGGGTGCCTGCACGCACCGCCTTGCGTAGCCGCAGGAAGATCGCGCCGGCCTCCTCCTCGGGATCGAGCCCGGCGAGGATCACCGTCGAGGCGGCTTCGAGCGACGCGTACGTCGCCCCTCCGGCGGCACCGAGTCCATGCAGCGCGACGTGAGTGGCGAGGAAGTCGGCTTCCTCGGCGGAGTAGGGGCGAGCGCGGAAGTCGATGTCGTTGGTGTTCAGCGCAACTCGCGCGAACTTGCTGTAGGCGTAGGCGTCCTCAGCGGTGAGGCGGCCACCGGTCAGCACCGCCCGCGACTTCGCCGATGCGAGGCCGCGTGCGGCAACCGCGAAGGCTTCGGGCCACGACGCCGGGCGCAGGTCGCCCGTGTCGGCGTCGCGCACCAACGGGTGCCGCAGCCGGTCCGCGGCGTGGGCGTACTGGAAGGCGAAGCGGTCCTTGTCGGTGATCCACTCCTCGTTGACCTCCGGGTCGTTGCCGGAGAGCCGGCGCATCACCTTGCCGCGACGGTGGTCGACCCGGATCGCCGAGCCGCACGCGTCGTGCTCGGCGATGGCGGGACTGGAGACGAGGTCGAAAGGTCGCGAGCGGAAGCGGTACTCCGCCGAGGTGAGCGCGCCGACCGGGCAGATCTGGATCGTGTTGCCCGAGAAGTAGCTCTCGAAGGGTTCCTTCTCGTAGATCCCCACCTGTTGCAGCGCGCCGCGTTCGATCAGGGCGATGAACGGATCTCCGGCGATCTCCTCCGAGAACCGGGTGCAGCGAGCACACAAGACGCAGCGCTCCCTATCGAGCAGCACCTGGGAGTTGATGTTGATCGGCTTCGGGTAGGTCCGCTTGACGCCGCCCCCCTCGGCGAACCGGGATTCCCCCCGGCCGTGGGTCATCGCCTGGTTCTGCAGCGGACACTCCCCGCCCTTGTCGCAGACCGGGCAGTCGAGCGGGTGATTGACGAGCAGGAACTCCATCACACCCTGTTGGGCCTTGTCGGCGCCCTTGGATGAGATCTGTGTGCGCACCTCCATGCCCGGGCTGACCGGCAGGGTGCAGGAGGCCTGCGGTTTCATCCGGCCGGGCGGACCCTGCATCTGGCGTAGCGAACCGTCCGGGCCGGGCAGAGCGACCTCGACCAGACACTGCCGGCAGGCACCCACCGGAGCAAGCAGGGGGTGGTCGCAGAAGCGCGGGATCTCCACCCCGATCTGCTCGGCGGCACGGATCACCAAGGTGCCCTTGGGCACGCTGACCGACACCCCGTCGATCGTCAGCGACACGAGGCCGGGCACCGGGGGATCGGTGTGGGCCAGCTCGGTCGACTTCGCGTTCGGTGTCATGCCTCGACCCCCACCGGCTCTGCCCACAGCGTCGACGCTGCGGGATCGAACGGACAGCCACCGTGTTCGAGGTGGGCCAGGTATTCATCGCGGAAGAACTCGATCGACGAGGTGA
>JAKFXV010000271.1 GCA_021731205.1 Nocardioides sp.
CCGAGGACGTCTACAAGATCTATGCAGAGTCGTTCCGCGGCCCGGAGCACCTGGCCCAGGTGCAGGCCGAGGCACGCGAGGTCGTCACCGCCGCCCTCCGGTGACCCGCGGGCCGTCGGCTCTAGGATTCAACGATGGCGACTCCCCGACCCGACTCCGAGATCGAGCGCGTGCTCGTGGTGATGGCCCATCCCGACGACTGCGACTTCGCGGCGGCGGGCACCGTCGCCGGGTGGACCAAGCAGGGCATCGAGGTGACCTTGCTGTGTCTGACCCGGGGTGAGCAGGGCGCTCAACCCGATGCCGACATCGCCGCGATCCCCGCGCTACGCGAAGCAGAGCAGCGGGCGGCCAGCGCCGAGCTCGGGATCACCGACGTGCGCTTCGTCGACGGCTATGCCGATGGGAGCCTCACGCCGACTCCGGCCCTGGTCCGCGAGATCGTCAAGGTGATCCGCGACGTCCGTCCCCAACGGGTGATCGGGCAGTCGCCCGAGCGCAACTACGAACGGATCTACGGATCGCATCCCGACCATCTCGCCTCCGGCGAGGCGTGCGTGCGGGCGGTCTATCCCGCCGTACAGAATCCGTTCGCCTGGCCCGAGCTCCTCGAGGAGGGGTACGACGTGTGGCACGTGCGCGAGGTCTGGCTGGTCGCCCATCCCGTGCCCGACCACGACGTCGACATCACCGACACCATCGACCGCAAGATCGCGGCCCTCCAGCAACACCACTCACAAACCGGCCATCGC
Source organism: Nocardioides sp. (assembly GCA_021731205.1). Taxonomy (GTDB): domain Bacteria; phylum Actinomycetota; class Actinomycetes; order Propionibacteriales; family Nocardioidaceae; genus Nocardioides. The sequence continues at coordinate 753 of JAKFXV010000271.1, forward strand.
GACGACCTCGAGCCGATGCTGCGGGACTGGGCGGCCATGAACGGGCGGGCAGCCGGCTTTCCCGAGGGCCGCCTGGCCGAGCGGTTCAAGGTGGTTCCGGTCAATCCCTGAGCGGCCCGGTTGAGGGCACCCTCAGAACTGGAACGTCACGATGCCGACGATCGCGGCCAGCGTGGCGACGCGCAGCAGGGTGACCCCGATCTGCTCGTCACGATTGAGCATGCCCACGCCGCCGGCGCCGATTGCGACCGAGACGCCGGCCAGGAGCGCGGGCAGCAGGATGGGGTCACCGGCGTCGGCCCCGGCGTAGATGTAGAGCACCAGGACGAGCAGGGCAACCATGGTGAGCCCGATCCAGGCACGCCTCAGCCACGACGGGTTCTCGGTGGTCGTCTCAGACATGCGCCAGATCCTAGGGCACGCAGCCAAGAGATCTCAGGGGCGACCTAGGCGGCGACTCAGGCCGCAAGAGGGTCGCGCCGCACTCGCCGCTGGGGTACGACGACCGGGCCGCGCTCGGCGGCGATCCGCCGGGCCTCCTGAGTCATTCGTGCCTGAGCGGCTCGCCGCACCTTCGCCCCACCGCGACTGATCTTGTAGAGCTTGACCAGCTGGCTCGGCAGGTTGCGAGGAGTCGTGGTGTCGAGCCAGCCGTTCGGCAACGAGAGCCGGAAGACCTTGTGCCAGGCCGAATAGACCTGCGGCACCAGCGGCCGCGCGCAGTAGGTCAGGTCGTACTTCTCGAACAGCTCCTGCACCAGCGGCGCGATCTCGGCGTAGCGATTGGACGGCAGGTCGGGGAACAGGTGGTGTTCGATCTGGTGCGACAGGTTGCCCGTCATGATGTGCATCAGCCTGGAGCCGGAGATGTTGGCCGAGCCGAGCATCTGCCGGACGTACCACTCCCCCTTGGTCTCCCCCTCGATCGAGCGCTTCTCGAACGTCTCGACCCCTTCGGGGAAGTGCCCGCACATGATCACCGAGTGCGCCCAGACGTTGCGGACCACATTGGCCACCACGTTGGCACCCAGGGTGTGGAAGAACGACGGCCCCGACAGCAGCGGGTGGATCAGGTAGTCCTTGCCGGCCTGTCTGCGGATCTTCTTCAGCACCTGCTTGCCATTGGCCTTGAACTCCGGGTCGTCGAGTTGCTTGCGCTTGAGTCTGGCCCCGAGCTCCAGGTCGTACGCCGCGATGCCGTATTCGAAGATCAGCGCATTGACGAAGTTCCACAGCGGCTGCCCGAGGTGAGCCGGGTGCCACGGCTGGTCCTCGTCGGCCCGGAAGATGCCGTAGCCGAGGTCGTTGTCCTTGCCGATGACGTTCGTGTAGTTGTGATGGACCTCGTTATGGGCGTGCTTCCACTGGTCCGACGGCGAGGCCGAGTCCCACTCCCAGGTGGTCGAGTGGATCTTGGGGTCGCGCATCCAGTCCCACTGCCCGTGCAGCACGTTGTGGCCGATCTCCATGTTCTCGAGGATCTTGGAGATGCTCAGACCGGCCGTGCCGACCACCCACGCCGGCGGGAACAGCGAGAACAGCAGCACCGCCCGCGAGCCGAGCTCGAGGTAGCGCTGGGTCTTGATCATCGAGCGGATGTACGCCGCGTCGGAAGCGCCGCGCTCGGCCAGGAAGCGTTGCCGGATCGCGTCGAGCTCGCGCCCGAGCTCTTCGATGTCTTGCGCGCTCAGGTGGGCGATGGGGTTGTCGGCCTTCTTCTGGATCACGGTCATCTGCGCTGTTCCTCTCGGGCTGGGTTCGGGGGGTGGTCAGTGGTCGAAGTGGCAGTCGCCGGCGGCGGCTGAGATGCAGGTCTGGATGACGACCCCGTCGCCGGGGGTCGCGGTGGTGACGGCGCCGTCGCGCAGATCGCGCACGATGCCTTCGCGTAGCGGCAGCACGCAGCCGAAGCAGATGCCCATCCGGCAGCCGCTCGGCATCAGCACCCCGGCCTGCTCCGCGACATCGAGGATCGGTCGGTCGCCGTCGGCACTCACGGTGGTGCCGCTTGCCGCGAACGACAGCGTGCCGCCCTGGCCGGCAACGTGGAACGTGGTGCGGAACTTCTCGGTCTGCAGCTCGAGTCCGCGCACTCGATGGTGCGCCTCCAGCGCCTCGAGCAGACCCGCCGGCCCACAGGCGAACGTCGCGCGTTGGGCCAGATCCGGCACCAGCGCTTCCAGGTCGTCGACGTCCAGCACGCCGTGCTCGTCGTCGTACCTCGCGATCAGGCGGATCGCGCCTGATCGGTCCAACTCCTCGAGGTCACGCCGGAAGATCGACGCGGGCCGGGTCGGAGCGACGTGGACGACGACGATGTCGTACGCCGCGCTGCGCGGCAGCTTCAGCACACCGTCGGCCGAGACCGGGAAGAGGTTGCGCAGCATCCCGATGACCGGCGTGATGCCCGAGCCTGCCGTCACGAACAACAGCCGACCCCCGGGCAGCGGAAGCACGAACTCACCGGCCGCCTGCTCGAGGTGGACCAGGGTGCCCGGGCTGGCCCGGTGGACGAGATGGTGGCTGACCAGTCCGTCGGGGACGGCTTTCACGGTGATGGCGATGCGGCCGTCGGCCCGCGGCCCGTGGGTCAGTGAGTAGGCCCGCCACTGCCGGATACCGTCGATGTCGATCCCGATCCGGAGGTACTGACCCGGCACGTGCCCGGCCCAGTCCGCCCCCGGCTGGATCTCGATCGTGGCCGCGTCCTGGGTCTCCGGAGTCACCGAGACGATCCGGCCGCGCAGATCCGCCCCCGCGCGCAGCGGGATGAACAGATCGAGGTAGTCGGCCGGCAGCAACGGCGTGGTCGCCGCTTCGATGAACCGGGTGATGCTCACGACAGCAACTGTGCCCGCCCTTTGGGGTAAATTCATGACCAGTCCGAGTGAATATCTCCCGGTGAATTGTTCGGAGACGATAAATGTCTGAGACGCCCCAGCTCGCGAGCGAACAACTGCGCCTCGATCCGGCCCTCGCCGCTCTGCTGAGCGCGCAGTTGCGAGAGGTCGCCCCCCACACGATCACGGCGATCATGGCCGAGGTCCCGGCGTACGCCGGCGCGCTGAGCGGGCGGATGGGCGCCAACATCGAGAACGCCGTGCAGATGGCGCTGGGCGGGTTCCTCCGGCTTGCCGCGCGCGGCCCGCGCGAAGACCCCGGTATGCCGTTGTCACCCGCCCTCGACGGTGCCTACAACCTCGGCCGCGGCGAGGCGCGCAACGGGCGGTCGGCCGACGCCCTGTTGGCCGCGTATCGCGTCGGTGCCCGGGTCGCATGGCGTGAGCTGTCCGCGACGGCCGTGCAGCACGGCGTGCCCGCGCAGACCCTCGCTGCCTTCGCCGAGTTGGTGTTCGCCTACATCGACGAGCTGTCCGCGGCCAGCGTCGCCGGACACGCCGACGAGGTCGCCAGCCGCGACCGGGTCCGCGAGCGCGACCTCCAGCGACTGGCGGCGGCGCTGGTGCGGGGAGCACCGGCGGATGTTCTCTTGGCAGCGGCCGAGCGCGCGGACTGGGCTCCGCCGGCGACGCTGACCGCGGTGATCCTGCCCCAGGCCCAGGTGCGTGCCGTCCTCGGCGCCGCCCACCGGGCGACCCTGCAGCCGACCGAGGACCTCGGCCCACTCAGTGCCGACCTCGGCGTGCTGCTCGTCGCCAATGCACACGGCCGCAACCGCACCGGCCTGCTGCGCAGCCTCGCCGACCGCTCGGCTATCGCGGGACCGGCCCGGCCCTGGCGAGAGGTGCATACGTCGTTCGAGCGGGCCGTCCGAGCCGTGCCATTGCGTCAGGGGTCGCGGCTGCTCGACACCGATGAGCATCTGGTCGACCTCGTCCTCGGCGCTGACCCCGAGGCGCAGCTCGACCTGCGCCGTCGGGCGCTCGCTCCGCTCTCCACGCTCAAGCCCGCGGCCGCCGACAAACTCACCCAGACGCTGCGGGCGTGGTTGTTGCACCACGGCCGCCGCGACGACATCGCGCGGGCCCTGTTCGTGCACCCGCAGACCGTTCGCTACCGGATGGGCCAGCTGCGCGAGCTGTACGGCGACCGGCTCGACGATCCGGGCACCGTGTTGGAGCTGACGGTCGCCCTCGGCGGTTCGGGTCCACCTCGACCTTGACGCTCGGCCGGACCGGCTGGACTACCTTGTGCCACGTGGAGACCCCGACCGAGCCGGCTCCGCGGGGCGTGGTCTTCCCCGAGCTCGACGGGGCGCGCAGCACCAGCGCCGTAGGGCGGGCCGTCGTCTGGGCGGCGCTGTCCGGGGTCGACCCCGACGGAGCGCGCGCGGCCGGTCGCGCCGAGAACTGGCACCGCGACTACCCCCAGCACTTTCGCCGCCTGGTCGAGAGCGGACTGGTGTCGCCGGAGTCGGCGCGGCGGATCGCCGAGGACGGTCTGGCCGAACTGCACCGTCGGATGCGCTGGATCGACGGCGACCGCGACGTTCGGCTGGCCGACCTCGTCGCCAGCACTCCGCAGGCACCCCGGCTGTCGACCGTCACCGTCGAAGGCGCCGCGCCCCCCGCGTCGTTCGGGCTTCCCCTCGACGGGCGGGTGCTACGCGGTGCGGCCCTGTCGGAGCAGTTGGACCGGTGGGCCGGGTCCGGCGTACTCGAACCCTCGGCCGCTGCCGCCATCGAACGAGTCGCCGAGCATCCGGAGTGGCTCAGCCTGCCGGGCCGCACCGTCGTCTGCCTCGGTGCCGGTGCAGAGATCGGGCCGCTGCACCCGCTGTTGTCCTGGGGCGCGACGGTGGCCGCCGTCGATCTGCCGGGCCCGGATCGGTGGCGGCGACTGGCCGACGTCGCAGCCGGATCTGCCGGACGGCTGATCGTCCCGGTCGGTGCGGCCGGCGACGGGGTCGCGTCGGCCGGGGTCGACCTCCTTACCGGCCTGCCTCAGCTCGGCGACTGGGTCAGCGCTCTCGACTCGACACTCGTGCTCGGCAACTACGTGTATGCCGACGGCGGCGCCCACGTGGCTGCGGCCGCCGGCGCCGACGCCCTCCTGATGGCCGTCCGCGCCCGCCAGGCGGACGTGGTCGCTGCCTATCTCGCCACGCCGACCGATGTCTTCTGCGCGCCGCCGGAGGCCGTGCTCGCCTCGACCGGCGCGTTCGCGCGGCGCGGCACGCTAGCGCGGTCGGCCGGTGCGGTCCTCGGAGTGCTCACCCGCGGACGCGCCCTGCGACCGAACTACCCGCCCCTCGAGCCGGGAAGGCCGGGCATCCATGACGCGATCGTGCGCCAGCAAGGCCCCAACTACGCGTTGGCCAAGCGCATCCAACGCTGGCGGGCGAGCGCCGAATGGGCCGACGGGCGGCGGGTCTCGCTCAACGTCGCCCCACCCACGAGGACCCGCTCCGTGATCAAGAACCGCACCCTCGATGCGGCGTACGCCGGGGCGCACCGGTTCGGCGTCACCGTCTTCGAGCCCGACACCACCCGGGTGCTGATGGCGGCTCTGTTGGTCCACGACCTCCTTGCGGACCTGCCTACGGGGGCCCACCCCTGGGAGCTCGAAGCCGATCAGGCGATCCACGGCGGGCTGTGGCGGGCGCCGTACGCCCCACGGAGCGCTCTCCCGCTGGCGGCCATCGGCGGATATCCGGCAACCGGACGTCCCCGTCGCGCGAAGGGTTAACGTGCACCGTCTTCTCACACTGATCGTCCAGCGTCGGCGGTCTTGGGCGATCGCCGCGTTCATGACCGTGCTGGCCGTCGCGCTGATCGGAGGCCTGGGGCAGGCGGAGCGCGCACCCGACCAGCTCGATTCGCGGCCTGAGGGTGCCGACAGCACTACCGCGCTCGCGCTCCAAGCCGAACTGCCCCGAGCTCAGGGCAGCGCCGCGGTCGTGCTGTTCAGCGCCGACTCGCCGATCGATACAGCGACCGCAGACCAACTCGAATCGATCTACGCCACCGCGCTGGCTGGGCAGGCCGGTGGTCCACCCCCCGTCCTGACCGTCTCCGAGGACCGGACGGCGGCGTTCGGGGTCGTGCCCGTCACGGCTGCCGGGGCCACGGCGACCGCAGAAGTCGTGGCGGAGCTCCGGGCCGCTGTCCGGGCCGACCTCCCCGATGGCGTCACCGCTCAAGTGACCGGGCCGGCCGCCATCCAGGCCGATCTCGCGGCCGTCTTCGATGGAGCCGACCTCCGCCTGCTGCTCGCAACCGCCACCGTCGTGGCGCTGCTCCTCCTCGTGACCTATCGCAGTCCCATCTTGTGGTTGGTGCCGCTGCTCGTGGTCGGGCTCGGCGACCAACTGGCCGCCGTTCTCGCGACCCACACCCTGGCCTTGTTCGGGGTGCCCTGGGACGAGTCCACCGTCGGCATCCTCTCCGTCCTGGTGTTCGGCGCCGGCACCGACTATGCGTTGTTGCTGATCTCGAGATATCGCGACGAGCTCAAGAGCCACGCCGATCGGTACGACGCCATGGCGCGGGCCCTGCGAGGCACGGCCGAGGCCGTCGTGGCCAGCTCGACGACCGTCTTCCTCGGGCTGCTCACCCTGCTCCTCTCGGTCATCCCCGCGACCCGTGGCCTCGGCCTCGCGTGTGCCGTGGGGATCGTCGTCGCCGCGGTGTTCGTCCTTACCCTGCTTCCGGCGCTGTTGGTGCTCTTCGGCCGCTGGGTCTTCTGGCCGCTCACCCCACAGGTCGGCCAGCTGTCGTTGGTCGAGGGCCGCACCCTGTGGCGGCGCATCGGCGACGCGGTCGCCCGACGTCCGGGCACCTTCGCCGCGGCGACCGTCCAGCTGCTCGTCGCGTTGTCCTCGGGGGCGACACAGATCCGGTCGGGGCTCTCCGAGGCCGACCAGTTCCTGGAAAAGCCCGAGGCGATCGCTGCGGCCGAGCGCCTGGCCGTCTCCTTCCCGGCGGGCAGCGCCGATCCCACCGTGGTGCTCACCCGCGCCGATCCCGATGCCGTGGCACAGGCTGCGGCCAGGGTGCCGGGAGTCGTGGCCGCCGAGGTCGGCACACGCGCGGGTGGCCTGGCGCAGGTCGACGTGATCCTGACCGCCGCTCCGGGCAGCGACGCGGCCGCACAGTCCGTGCGCGATCTGCGGGCGGCATTCGCCGGTTTCCAGCGGACCTACGTCGGGGGCACGGCTGCCCAGGAGCTCGACGCCGGGGCCGCCGCCGAACGAGACCGGTGGGTGATCATCCCGCTGATTCTGGCCCTGGTCCTCGTGGCGCTGATGGGCCTGCTGCGCTCGGTCGTCGCACCGCTGATTCTCGTCGGCACGG
>JAKFXV010000022.1 GCA_021731205.1 Nocardioides sp.
CATGGACAACACCGTGGCGCCGATACGGCTGGCCCAGCGATCTCCCGATCGCCGGGTCCGCGAGCTCGCTCGTGACGCCGTCAGCGTGATGGCCTTCTCCGCCGCCATGTCGCTCGGTCTGCTCACTGCCGTTGTCGTCGTGACCCGTCTGGTGCCCTGACCGGTCGTGCCGATGACTTCCCCCCCACCGGCCCCACCGACTCCCGCCGTGCCGTCGGGTCACGATCCGGTCCTGGTGCATCGCATCGTGGATCTGCTCACGCCGGCCCTGCGGCGACCGGACGCGGTGCTGCTCGACGCCACCTTGGGGTTGGGCGGACATAGCGAGGCGGTGCTGCGGGCCTTCCCGTCCGCCTCGGTCGTGGGCATCGACCGCGACCCGGCTGCTCTCGACGTCGCCCGGCAACGACTGGCCGCCTACGAAGACCGCTTCACGGCAAGCCATGCCACCTACGATCGACTGGCCGACGTGCTCAACGGGCTGGGGCGCTCGCACGTCGACGCGGTCCTGTTCGACCTCGGGGTCTCGTCGATGCAGCTGGACCGGGTCGATCGGGGGTTCGCCTACCGGGTCGATGGGCCCCTCGACATGCGCATGGACCCGTCGGCCGGTCCCACCGCTGCGGACGTACTCAACAACTATCCGGTCGCCGACCTGATCCGCGTCCTGCGTGAGTACGGCGAGGAGCGGTTCGCGCGGCGTATCGCCGATGCCGTGGTGCGCGGCCGTGCCCAGGAGCCCTTCTCGTCGTCGGCGCGCCTGGTCGAGCTGATCTACGCCGCGATCCCGGCTCCGGCCCGGCGAACCGGTGGCCATCCCGCCAAGCGCACCTTCCAGGCCCTCCGGATGGAGGTCAACGACGAACTGGGCGGCTTGCGCCGCGCGCTGCCGGCGGCCCTCGCCTCGGTGAACGTGGGCGGGCGCGTGGTTGTGGAGTCCTACCACTCCCTCGAGGACCGGCTCGTCAAACGAGCGTTCGTGGAGGCCACTCGCCTCGACGTGCCACCCGAACTGCCGTTCGTGCCCAGCGGCAGCGAGCCACCCTTCCGGTTGCTGACTCGCGGTGGCGAGCAAGCCGACGCGGTCGAAGTGGCCAAGAATCCGCGCTCCTCCTCGGTCCGGCTGCGCGCGGTCGAACGGCAGCGCCCATGAGCCAACTCAGCGCGAGCAGCGTGATCGGTGGGCTGTCGGGCCGCGTCGGGGAACAAGCGGTTCGGCGGGCCAGGCTCACCGTTCCGACCCGAGTCCAGGTGCCCTCCCCCCGCTTTCCCTTCGTCACGCTGATCACGATGATCCTCGTCGGCGGGGTCGTGGGACTGTTGCTGTTCAACACCTCTATGCAGCAGGCCTCCTTCGCAGCGAATGCCCTCGAACGGCAGGCCACGGCACTTTCTGAACGCCAGCAGACCCTCGAGATGGAACTGGAGGAGCTGCGCGATCCGCAACGCCTTGCCCAGACCGCTCGCGCGCAGGGCATGGTGCCGGTCTCGCGACCCGCGTTCTTGCGTTTGAAGGACGGCAAGATCGTCGGTGACCCCGCTCCCGCCTCGGCCGCCGATCAGCTCACCATCGAGGCCCCGCCGGCGCCTCGACCGCCAGCGGCATTCCCCGAGCCCATCGTGCGCGAACGCACGCCCACACCGACGAACTGAGAGGAGACCCGTGCCCACGCTCAGCCCCCCGCGGCAACAGCGTCCGTTGACCACGGCGCTCGTCGGACGTCGCGGGAGGCCGCATCGCCGGCTGTGGGTCGGGTTCGTCATCATCGCCATGGTGTTGTCGTTGTACGGCGGCCGGCTGTTGCAACTGCAAGGCGTCGACCCGGGCGCGTACGCCGCGCGGGCGGCCGCAGAGAGCCGGGTCACCGTTCCCTTGCCCGCACGGCGAGGCGAGATCTTGGACCGTTTCGGCGAACCGTTGGCCACGTCGGTCGACGGTCTGGCGATCGCGGCCGACCCGGCCCTGACCAAGGCCGACGCGCCCGAGCTCGCCACCTTGTTCGCCACTCGGCTCAACGTCGACTACTTCACCGTGCTCGAACGCCTGCGCGGAGCGGGGCGATTCGCGTTCGTGGCGCGTCAGGTCCCGGCCACCTTGGCCAACGACGTGGTGCGCGAGGCAAAGGAGGCGGGCTACGTCGGGATCTATACCGAGGTCGATCCGGTGCGCGACTATCCCGCCCACGACGTAGCGGCGAACGTCGTGGGTTTCATGGGCCAGGACCAGGCCTACGGTGGCCTCGAGCTCGCGTTCAACGACTGGCTCTCGGGCACCAACGGTGAGGAGGAGTTCGTCCTGGTCTCCGGGGGCAACCGGCTGCCGCTCGGCGAGTCCAGCCTCACCGAGCCCCTGGACGGCAAGGACCTGACTCTCACGATCGACCGCGACCTGCAGTGGTACACCCAGCGGGTCCTGCGCAGCAGCGTGCTCGACGCGCGTGCCGACTCGGGGATCGCTGTGATCATGGACACTCGCACCGGTGAGGTGTTGTCGTTCGCGGACTATCCCACGTTCGACGCCGCCGCGCCGGATCTCTCCCCGGCGCGTGACCGGGGTTCTCGCGGGCTGAGCAACGTCTACGAGCCCGGCTCGGTGCAGAAGGTGCTGACCCTGGCGGCGCTGCTCGATGCCCGCAAAGTCAGTCCGCGGACCAAGATCCGCGTGCCGGGCACGCTCACCCGCAGCGACCGGGTGCTCAACGACTGGTGGGATCACGGTTCGTTGCGACTCACCATGGCCGGCGTGATCGCCAAGTCGTCCAATATCGGCACGGTGCTCGCCGCCGACCAGCTGACCGGCGCGCAGCTCCGGCGGTACCTCCTTCGCTTCGGTTTGGGCACCCGATCCGGCTCGGGAGTCTGGAAGGAGTCCAGCGGCATCCTTCCGAGCCGTCCCGAGTGGACCCAGCTGACGAAGGATCGAATCGCGTTCGGGCAGTCGGTTTCGGTCAACGCTCTCCAGATGGCCGCGGCGGTCAACACCATCGCCAACGGCGGCGTACGAGTCGAGCCGAGCCTGGTCCGAGGCACGGCCACGACCGACGCAGGGAGCACCGTCGGGACCGGCGTTGCGGGTTCCCAGCGGGTCGTCAGCGCGCGTGCAGCGACTCAGGCTGCCAAGGTCATGGAGCGCGTCTTGGACCCGGTGGCAGGGGTGGCGCCCGGAGCCGCCGTTCCGGGGTATCGCGTCGCCGGAAAGACCGGCACGGCGCAACGCGTGGCCAACGGCACCTACGCCGGCAATGGCACGGTCGTGTCGTTCGCCGGCTTCGCCCCCGCAGACGATCCGCGTTTCACGGTGTACGTCGTGCTCAATCGACCGCGCACGGCCGGTGGTGGTGGCTCACTGGCCGGACCGGTGTTCTCGAAGCTGATGAGCCACGTGCTGCTGCGCTACGGCGTGCCTCCGACGGGGACGCCGGCGTCCCGGCTACCCGTCGAGTGGTAGGTCGCCGACGGTGCCCGAGCGATAGCCTCGCTTCCGTGATCGACCCAGGGGACGAGCTGGTCCGGCCCCGCGAGACACCATCGTCGACGGTGGGCGACCTTGCGTCGTGGCTGGCGGCCCGCGGCCTTGCGCCTCGCGTGCTCGGTGACCCGGGTGTGGAGATCAGTGGACTCTCGCTCTCGTCGCTTCGAATCCGGCCGGGCGACCTCTACGCCGCGGTGCCGGGCAGCCAGGTGCACGGCGCCGAGTACGCCGAAGAGGCTCTCGCGGCAGGCGCCCGTGCCGTGTTCACCGACGAGCCCGGCGCTGACCTGCTCCCCGCCGCGACCACGGGGATCGTCGTGCAGCGACCGCGGGCCGTCCTGGGCCTGCTCAGCGCCCGGGTCTACGGCGACCCCGCACACAGTCTGCGGCTGATCGGCGTCACCGGCACTCAGGGCAAGACGACGACCACGTGGCTCGCGCAGGGCGCGCTGAGCGCCGCGAGTGTCCCATCGGCCGTCGTGGGCACGGTCGGCACCCGGATCCGTGACGTGGATGTGAAGACGGCGCTCACCACCCCGGAGGCACCTGATCTGCATGCCCTGTTCGCTGTCATGCGTGAGCAGGGTGTCGAGGTATGCCTGATGGAGGTGTCGAGCCACGCGCTCGTGCTCGGCCGGGTCGACGGCGTGATCTTCGATCTTGCGGTGTTCACCAATCTGGGGCGAGATCACCTGGACTTCCATCGCGACATCGAGGCGTACTTCGCTGCCAAGGCGTCGCTGTTCACGTCGGCTCACGCGCGCCGCGGACTGGTCAATCTGGACGACCCTTACGGCCGGCGCCTGGCCGCAGAAGCAGCGATCCCGATCCGCACGTTCTCGTCCGATCCGGCACGCGCGACCGACGGTTCGGACCTCGCCGACTGGCAGACGCTTTCCTGCTCGTACTCCCCAGACGGCACTGTGGCTGTCGTGAGGGCACCCGACGGTGTCGAGTTCGACCTGGAGGTATCGCTGCCGGGCAGATACAACCTGGCGAACGCGGTGGCGGGCATCGCGGCGTGTGGCGAGATCGGAGAGGATCCCGTGCGGGTTGCGTCCGGGTTACGCACGTGCGCGGGAGTCCCGGGCCGGATGGAGTGGATCACCGCTCACGCAGACGGGTCAGGGGTCGTCGTCGACTACGCCCACAAGCCCGACGCGCTACGGGCGGCGTTGGAATCCCTGCGCGAACGAACGCCGGCCAGGCTGATCGTCGTGCTCGGCGCCGGGGGCGACCGCGACCAGGGCAAGCGCCCGCTGATGGGTGCAGTTGCCGCGGAGCTTGCGGATCTCGTGGTGCTGACCGATGACAATCCGCGCACCGAGGATCCGGCCGAGATCAGGGCCGCCATCCGCTCGGGAATCGCGCCCGGAACGGTCGAGGTGCACGAGGTCGCCGATCGTCGGGCCGCGATCGCGACGGCGATCGCCCTGGCGCGCTCGGGTGATGTCGTGCTGATCGCGGGCAAGGGGCATGAGACCGGCCAGGAGGTAGCCGGGGCCGTGCTGCCCTTCGACGACCGGTCCGTCGCGCGGGAGGTGCTCGGCCGATGACGCCACTGCGACTGTCCGCCCTCGCAGAGATGATCGGGGCAGAGTTGATCGGGGCCGAGATGATCGGGGCAGAACCGATCCACCGCGCCGAGGACATGCAGGAGATCTGGGTCACGGCACCCGCCGCGGTCGACAGCCGACAGGTGGAGGCCGGCGGGGTGTTCGTGGCTCTGCCCGGCAGCCGGGCTCACGGGCTCGACTTCGCCGATTCCGCCGCCCGGCGGGGAGCGGTAGCGGTCCTCGCTGCGCAGCCGATCGACGTGTTGCCCACGCTCGTGGTCGCCGACCCCGTGGCAGCCCTCGGACGTTGGGCGCAAGCGTGTGTCGCGGCCCTGCCTACGCTGCGAGTGCTCGCGTTGACCGGATCCCAAGGCAAGACCGGCACCAAGGACTTCCTTGCGGCGATCGTCGCGATGCAGGGATCGACCGTTGCTACCGCGGGCAACCACAACAACGAGCTCGGTGTGCCGTTGACGATGCTGCGCGCGACCGCCGACACGACCTACCTCGTCCTCGAGATGGGGGCTCGTGCGTCGGGGGACATCCGCTACCTGTGCGGGTTGGCGTCGCCCGAGGTCGGCGCCGTACTCAACGTCGGCGTGGCCCATCTAGGCGAGTTCGGCACGCAGGCCGCCATCGCGGCCGCGAAGGGTGAGCTCATCGACGCGCTCCCCGCAACGGGGGTGGCCGTGCTCAATGCCGACGACCCGTTCACGGTCGCGATGCGCTCGCGTACCGGTGCCCGGGTGCTCACCTTCGGCGAGGCCGGCCAGGTGCAGGCCCGCGCCGAGTCGGCAGACGAGTTCGGGCGGCCGTCCTTCGAGATCGGGTACGCCGGACAGTGGCGGCCGGTGAGCCTGTCCGGGCTGGGCCGACATCACGTGGCGAACGCCTGCGCCGCGGCAGCCATGGCGCTGGCCGTCGGGATCGACCTGACCACGATCGCGACGGCGCTGACCAACTTCCGCTCACCGGCGCGCTGGCGGATGGAGCTTTCCGAGCGAGCCGACGGGCTGGTCGTCATCAACGACGCCTACAACGCCAACCCGGCATCGATGGAAGCCGCCATCCACACGCTGGCCGGAATCGGGGCGCGGACGGGGCGCCGTACCGTCGCCGTACTAGGAGAGATGCGTGAGCTCGGCGCGGAGTCGAACCAACTGCATCGAGCCGTTGGAGTCACGGCCGCCGCCGCCGGCGTCGACGTGCTCGTGAGTGTCGGCGCGGAGGCCGCCGCGATCATCGAGGGTGCGCGCTCGGTGGTCGGCTGGCAGGGCACGATCGTGCCCACCGCGGGTCGCGACGAAGCGCTCGAATGGGTGCGACACAATGTTTCGGCCACCGATGTCGTCGTGGTCAAGGCCTCGCGTGGGGTTGCGCTGGAGCACCTCGTGGCGGGCCTGATGAACGCCGGGGAGGGGGACCAGCGGTGAAGGCCATCTTGTTCAGCGGCGGGATCGCGCTGATCGTGTCCCTGCTCGGGACCAGGAGCGCCATCACCCTGCTCGCGCGCGGGGGCTATGGCCAGGAGATCCGCGACGACGGCCCGACCAGCCACCACACCAAACGAGGCACCCCGACGATGGGCGGCATCGTGATCGTCGGTGCGACGGTGGTCGCCTACTTCGCAGCCAAGCTGCTCACCCAGACCACTCCGTCGGCCTCGGCACTGCTGTTGTTGTTCCTGTTCGTGGGGATGGCGATGGTGGGCTTCCTCGACGACTTCATCAAGATCGTCAAGCAACGCAGTCTGGGGTTGCGCAGCAAGGCGAAGATCATCGGCCAGGCCGTGATCGCGCTGACCTTCGCGATCGTGGCACTGTCGCCCAGGTTGGCCGATGCCGGGGGCCGTACTCCGGCCTCGCCGAGCATCTCGTTCTTGCGCGACGTCTCCTGGCTCACGCTCCCGACGGCTGCGGCCGTCGTCTTGATCTGGTTCATCATCACCGCGGAGAGCAACGCGGTGAACCTCACCGACGGGCTCGACGGGCTCGCCACGGGAGCGTCGGTGATGGTGTTCGGCGCCTACACCCTGATCGGCATCTGGCAAAACAACCAGTCCTGCCTGCTGAACCCGACCCTGGCCACCTGCTACGACGTCCGCGACCCGCTGGACCTGGCGGTCGTCGCGGCCGCCATCACCGGGGCCTGCTTCGGCTTCTTGTGGTGGAACGCTCCACCGGCGCGGATCTTCATGGGCGATACCGGCTCGCTCTCCCTCGGTGCGGCACTCGCCGGACTGGCCGTGCTCACCCGCACCGAGCTCCTCGTGGTGATCGTGGGGGGACTGTTCGTCGTCGAGACCATGTCCGTCCTCCTGCAGGTGGGGTACTTCAAGGTCACGAAGGGCAAGCGGATCTTGCGGATGGCGCCGCTGCACCATCACTTCGAGATGCTCGGCTGGGAGCAGGTGACGGTCGTCATCCGGTTCTGGATCATCACCGGCTTGTGCGTCGCCGCAGGGATCGGCGTCTTCTACGCCGAGTGGGTGGCCCGTTCGTGACCGATCACCCGTCGGCTCAGGAGCTGGGACGAAACGACTCCTGGGCGGGCGTCCGGGTCGTGGTGGCCGGTTTCGGTGTGTCCGGGTTCGCTGCCGCGGACAACCTGCTGTTCCTCGGAGCCGACGTGCTCGTTCTCGACCAGGCTGCTGCCCTGGGCCCGGCCCGCGAGGAACAGGCCGAGCTGCTGCGCGTGCTCGGCGCCGAGATTCGGACCGGACCGGGCAGCACGGAGCACCTTCCTGACAGCGTCGACCTCGTCGTCACCTCACCGGGATGGCACCCGAGCGCGCCGCTGCTGGCCCAGGCCGCGGCCCGCAGGGTGCCGATCTGGGGGGAGGTCGAACTGGCCTGGCGGCTGCGCGATCCGGAGCGCCCGGCCCCCTGGCTGGCGGTGACGGGCACCAACGGCAAGACCACCACCGTG
>JAKFXV010000112.1 GCA_021731205.1 Nocardioides sp.
ACCTCGTCCGCCCCGACCGAGATGGCGGCGGCATCACCTGGGACAAAGACCGTCCGGGGACTCATCGGGCACCCCACTCGGCGGTCAGGGTCGTGAGCCGGTCGTGGTCGAGTTGCCCGTAGAGCCGGCCGTCGAGGGTGCCGGCGGGACCTAGAGCACAGTTGCCGAGACAGAACACTTCGCGAAGTTCGGCCGAGTGACCGAACTGACCCGCGGCGAGTCGTGCCGCTGTGTCGTCGTACAACTGCTGGGCGCCGACCGACTGGCAGGCCTCCGCGCGGCACAACGTGATCGTGTGCGAGGGCGGGGGAGCCGTCGCGAAGTCATGGTAGAAGGACACGACTCCGCGAACCTCGGCGATGGAGAGGTTCAGCACGTCCGCGATGACGGGCAGATCCGCTGTGTCGACATAGCCGCACTCGTCCATGACCTCGTGCAGGATCGGGATCAGCGCACCTCGCTGGTGAGCCTGACCCTCGGCGATCGCTCGCACGAGAGTGGCTCGTGACGCTTCGGCACTGGTTGTCATCTGCTCCCTCGTCGGTTCCTGCCACGCTCACGACGCACGCTTGGAAAGCCGTCTCCGCCAGTCTAGATCGAGCCTGTTGCGCGCGTCCGGAGAGCGCGCAAGGGTCTAGTCATGAACGACGAGCTGCCCAGCGACGAGGGCTTGGCGATCCGACGCCTGCCGGAGTACCAGGTCTTCGACCGGGCGGTCCTCCATGCGATCCTCGACGAGGCTCTGATCGCCCACGTCGGCGTGCTGCGCGACGGCGAACCGGTCGTCTTGCCGTTCGCCTGCGCTCGAGACGGTGACACGGTTCTGCTACACGGTTCGACCGCGGGTGGGGTGCTGCGGGCGGCAGCACGCGCTCCCGTCTGCGTCACCGTGACCCATCTCGACGGCCTGGTGTTCGCACGGTCGCTGTTCGAGAGCTCCATGCACTATCGCAGCGCGGTCGTCCTCGGCGACGCGGAGATCCTGACCGGGTCCGACCGCGAGAACGCGTTGCGAGTGCTCTCCGAGCACCTGTTCCCGGGCCGCAGCCTGGAAGTGCGGGACCACAAGCGCAAGGAGTACGCCGCGACCCTCGTCTTGCGGGTGTCGCTGAAGCGGGCGAGCGTGAAGATCAGCGATGGGCCGGCCGATGACCCCGACGACGGCGAGTCCCGCGACGTGTGGGCCGGAATCGTGCCTTTGAGCCTCCGAGCAGAGCAACCCGTCTCGGCTGCCGACGTGCCGCGTTCGGTGGCGGTCTCAGCGTCCGCCGAGCGCGTCGTACGTCGTCACCGAACGGTGACCGACTGAATCTCGACCGTTTCGGCAGGCGGGCCGTCGGGGGTGCCGGTGCTGGTCCCCTTCGCCGCGATCCGTTGCAGCACGCGGATGCTGCTGGCATCGAACTTGCCGAAGACGGTGTAGTTGGCGGGCAGGCCCAGCGAGTCCTTGTAGACCAAGAAGAACTGCGATCCGTTGGTCCCGGGCCCGGCATTGGCCATGGCGAGCGTCCCGGCGGGATAGGTCTCCGAACCGGTCAGCTCGTCGGCGAAGGCGTAGCCCGGGCCGCCGGTGCCGGTGGCCGTCGGGTCCCCGCACTGGAGCACCCAGATCCCGTCGGTGGTGAGTCGGTGGCATGAGGTCTGGTCGAAGTACCCCTGCTCGGCAAGGGTGATGAAGGAGTGGACGGTGCAGGGTGTCGCGCCGCCGCGCAGCACCAAGTTGAGGTCGCCTGCCGTTGTCGAGAGCAGGACAGCGGTGTTGCTCGTCGCGGCGGGTTCACCGGCCGGCAGGTCGACGGGCTTCGCTGGCGCGGTGCCGTCGGGTGTATAGACACACGTCGCCGGGGCTGCGCTCGCGGTTTCCCCCGGATCCTCGGTGGCCTGCGGCGCAGACTCTTCGGCGGACGTGGGCTCCGCGACTGGATCGTCGTCGGCTTCGTTGCCGCAGGCCGACACCAACAGAGCCAGGCAGGCGAGCGGGACGATCACCAAAGGTCGCATCACAGCGGCGATCGTAGGTGATCGAGGCTCGCGAGTCGCGAGCCCACGCTGGGATCCGTGCTCAAGATTGCCCTTAGGCTTCCGCCATGCTCCGCGACGTCGCCCCAGCAGAGGTCCATCGGGCCGTGCGTCCGGCGCTGGCAGGGCTCCCCAAGGGGCGAAAGCTGGTGTTTCGGGCGCGGTTGGACCGGTGGTGGGACGACCTCGTGGAACCCCTGCGCCGGGTCTACCCACGCGCGGACTCCGAGGCGTTGGCGACAGCGCTCGCGGTCAAGGCCGCCCGGGCGTTCGCCGAGCGCCCGGAGGAACTGCACGCCCTCGACCTACGCCGCCAAC
This sequence comes from Nocardioides sp., assembly GCA_021731205.1. GTDB lineage: Bacteria > Actinomycetota > Actinomycetes > Propionibacteriales > Nocardioidaceae > Nocardioides. The sequence continues at coordinate 2,338 of JAKFXV010000112.1, forward strand.
TGCGTCCGGACTGGCTGCAGCGCTCGGACATGATCGGGTACGCCGCCTACACCGAGCGCTTCGCGGGCGACCTTCGCGGGGTGGGGGAGCGGTTGCCGTACCTCCAAGAGCTCGGTGTCCGATACCTCCACCTGATGCCCCTCCTCAAACCACGCCCTGGGGACAACGACGGTGGGTACGCCGTGGCGGACTACCGGTCGGTGCGCGAAGACCTCGGCGACATCGAGGACCTGCGTTCGCTCGCGACCATGTTGCGCGAGAACGGCGTCTCTTTGGTCTTGGACCTGGTGTTGAACCATGTCGCCGCGGAGCACAAGTGGGCGGTGCGCGCCAGAGCAGGGGAGCAGCGCTACCGCGACTACTTCTACGTGTACCCCGATCGCGCTCGTCCAGACGAGTTCGAAGCGACGTTGCCGGAGGTGTTCCCGGACTTCGCCCCAGGCAACTTCACCTGGGATGCCGAACTGGACGGCTGGGTCTGGACGACGTTCAACGCGTGGCAGTGGGATGTCAACTGGAGCAACCCGGAGGTGTTGGCGGAGTACGTCGACATCGTGCTGTTCCTGGCCAACCTCGGGGTCGAGGTCGTCCGACTCGACGCGATCGCGTTCTTGTGGAAGCGTGCCGGGACGAACTGTCAGAACCAACCCGAGGTCCACGACCTGACCCAGGTCATGCGGACCGTGGCTCGGCTGACCTGCCCCGCCTTGGCGTTCAAGGCAGAGGCGATCGTCGGCCCCCGCGACCTGGTGCAGTACCTCGGGCTCGGCAAGCACGTCGGGCGGGTGAGCGATCTCGCGTACCACAACAGCCTGATGGTTCAGATCTGGTCGATGCTGGCGGCGCGCAATGTCGTACTCGCCCGCCAGGCGTTGGGTTCGCTGCCGCCGATCCCGCCGGGTTCCTCGTGGATCTGCTACGTGCGTTGTCACGACGACATCGGCTGGGCGATCGATGACGGTGACGCGGCCGCGGTGGGTCTCAACGGGCACCTGCATCGGATGTTCCTCTCGGATTGGTACGCCGGCGTGATGCCGGACAGTTGGGCCGACGGGCTGGTCTTCCAGGAGAACCCACAGACGCTGGATCGCCGGATCAGTGGGACCTCGGCAGCGCTCGCGGGGGTGTCTGACTCCGGCCGCGCCGGAGATGGGCTGGATCGGTTCTTCCTCGCGCACGCGATCGCCTGGGGTTGGGGTGGTGTGCCGGTGATCTGGAGCGGGGACGAACTGGCCGCGCCTAACGACGTCGGCTGGGCCTCCGAGGCAGGCCACGAGGGCGACAACCGATGGGCGCACCGGCCTCGCCTCGACCCCACACGCGTCGCCGATCGGCACGACACGTCCACGGTGGCCGGACAGGCGTTCGCCATGTTGGTGCGGCTGGGCCGGGTGCGCGCTTCGTTGCCGCAGCTGCATGGCGGCGCGACCCCGCAGGTCCTGTGGGACACCGACCACGGCGTGTTGGCCGTCGTACGCCGTCATCCCAGCGGCGTCTTCGTCGGGCTCTACAACGTGACGGGGGAGTGGCGGCCCTTCCCGATGGATCGGCTGCGGGCGCTCGGGTTGCGCGCGCCGTTGGATGCGCTGAGCGGCAACGTCGTCACCTCGGGAGCCGACGGAGTCATTCGCCTGCACCCACACGCCGCTTGGTGGGTGGTGGAGGGGGCGGAGTAGTCCGTTCGGACATTTCCGCACTCTGCCGGCGCTATTCACGTGAGATTTCGCTGTGCGATGCGTCACACCTGTGCACGACGCATCGCGTTCACAGACGATCAAGAGGACTTCGGACCATGTGGGACACCAGCGAAGAGACGCAGACACACATCTCGCACGACCTTCCGTGCAGCCGTTGCGGGCACGCGGCGCACACGTACTTGTCCTGCTCCGACACCTGTGACTGCGTGCCCAGCCCGATGCCGGGGCAGCCCGTCGACTTCCTCGCGGCTACTCGATCGTGATCATCCGCGTATCGACGAACGGGCCGAAGCCCTCTTCGCCGCCTGAAGGATCGTCGGTCATCGCCGTCAGCAAGTAGTCGCCAGGTTCGACCTCGGACACGTCGAAGGTCTGGTCGAAGGGGAACAGTCGCTCCTCCATCCAGCCTTCGGCGCTCACGCCCTCCTGGAAGACCACGTCGGTTCCCCCGACTCGCTGCAGGCTCACGACCACGTTGGCCTCGAACGAGTTGGCCACGCCGCTGACCGAGAGCGTGTCCGTCACGACATCACCCTCGAGGGGAGTGGTCAGGTTGACCAACGAAAGCGTCTGCAGCACCGGCCCGTTGGCCAATGGCTCCGCGGTTGGCTGCCCGAGCACCTGATCACTGCGGGACCCGTCGATGAGGAACTGCACCGGAACGCGGCCTTCACCGAGCGCGCCCTGGGCGGTGTAGATGACCTGCTCGAGCGCGATCGCAGCCTGCTCGGCAGTCATGGCGTCCGGCCGGTCACGCAGGCCGTCTGCCGTCGAGCCCAGATCCACGGTCAGCACGTCGCCGTCGTAGGACGCCGTGGCGCTGACGCCGTCCGGCCAGACGGTGGTGTAGTCGGGGTCAGTGGGCGAGCCCGACACCGCAACCTCGACCGCCGTACGCAATGGGTCCGCGGTCTCGACGAGGCGGAACTCGCGATACAGCCGCAGACCCTGTGCCGTTTGGCCCGGGAAGTAGACGGGGATGGACACCTCGGCCGTGACGGGTGGCTCCGGATCCGGGGTGGGGTCGACGACGACCGGGGGAGAGTCCGGCGGATCCTCCCCGAGCATGCTCAGCGCGCCGACCCCGACTCCAGCGACGGCGATCACGGCTGCGAACGCGATAACGAGCCTGGTCCTCATGAGTGCTCCTCGTGCGTGTTGTAGGGAGGCGTGCGGATCGATGCGCGCGTCGACGCCGACATCGAGCGCGCGCCGCGCCATCAGCTCTCGCAGGTCGCCTTCGAGTTCTTCAGACATGGCTACCTCCGGGGCCGAGACTGGTCGGTGGAGTACAGATGGTGGGACCCCTGCAGGGTCTTCAGTGCCTTGCTGGTCTGGCTCTTGACGGTGCCGCGGCTGGTCTTCATCACCTCAGCGATGGACGCCTCGTCGAGATCCTCGAAGAACTTGAGCACCAACACCGTGCGTTGCCGAGGGGGGAGCGCCTGCAGTGCGGCCCAGAGCGCGTCGCGGTCGTCCACGGCGCTCAGCGAGGCAGCGGACTTGTTATCGGCTGGCTCTATGGATAACGGCACCTGGGTGACCCGTCGTCGCCGCCGATGAGAGAAGTGGGCACGAACCAGGCAGGTGCGGACGTAGGACTCCACGGCGTTCGCGGACCTGATCCGCGGCCACGCGACGTACGCCTTGGCAAGGGCGACCTGGAGGAGATCTTCGGCATCGGTGCGGTGTCCGGTCAGCACGTAGGCGAGCCGTAGCAACGATCCCGATCTCGCTGTCACGAAAGCGGTGAAGTCGTCATCGCGCTGCGTCACGAAGCTGCCTCTCGGATTGAGGAAGTCCCTCAACTACCTAGGAGTCCATCATCGTGCTTCAGGTTGCCTGCAGGGGTCAGCGAATCTCTCTGAGTCGCGCCAAGCGTCGATAGCCGGGGGATCTGGCTCACGGGCCCGCCTGTGCAGACTGACATAATATATCTTATCGGCGCTAAGCCTGACTGCTCTCATGGAGCCTGTCGATCGGCGCGGTCCCAACCCTAATTGAAGTCGAGGTCGCCGCCCCAAGCTTGGACAGCCTCTTCTACTCCTGTGCTGACCATCACACAATCCGGATCTGAGTCGCCATCCCAGTCCCCAGTGAAGAATCCAGAGACGATCCCCTTAGCATCCGCAAAACTTTCGGCGCCTGGGTGATTCAAGACCACCGGAGCACCCGAGTCTCCGGTTTGCGGACAATCGTACGAGTACTCCGAGTATGACAAGTCGACTCGACGGGCCCGCCCCAAATATGTGCTCCCGTCATACAAATTCACATCATTTTGATTAACAAGAATGACGTAGACGCCGCAGTCCGCCCCTGACACAAACCCACTGAAACAAAGATCGTCGTTCAGGGCGGGAGCGTGGCGCTCAGTTACCGGAATCTTCGTCGAAACGCTGTCCCACCAAATCTGACTACCGGCGGCATTCCCCGCGTCCGAAACGTTCACTAGGGACACGTCTCCATGGTAGTCGGAGGGGGTCCCTACCGGGACGCTCCCAGTGCCGGATGACCACGACGAGTAGACTCTCTTGCCAGCGTACTCCTCCTTGGTCGAAGTACCGCTGAATATCCACATAAAGTCGTTGGAACCTGTTTGAGGAAAGCAGTGTCCCCCGGTCAGCATCAGTTCATTTCCATTACGCTGGTATCCGAATCCGGTCGAACACGTACCAATCAGTGTGGCGCCGCTTCCTGACCCGGTGGCTCGTGCGTACCTTGCGCCGCCTGCTTAAGGGCTCAAGTCGACATCGCGGCTCTCGGCCGCTTGAAGTTGCGGTGCCCCGACCCACACTTGAATTCGAATAGGGACGGCGTGCGTACGCGCAAATCGTTCGATGAGCGCCAGTTCGCTCGGGGACAACTGCCGGCTGACAAGGAAATTCAGGCCACCAAGCTCCGGGGCGGCTCCCCAAGAGAACAAAGCGGCCCCGAGTTCCTTGTCCAACTGCGTCTTGAGGAGATCCATCAGCGGATCGATATCAGAAGCAGAAATGGCCCCGGTTTGTAAACGAACGTCCGTCGGCATCTCCACTCCAAGCGCCGCGAGATCAGGTCGCTCACGGCCATCCGACGCCACCATGACCACGTCGCCGGATTGGTCAACAAACGAGCCAAGGAACGCATTCGGGTGCAAATCCGCTAAGTCAGCCGCCTCCCAAACCAGATCCTGATCCTGTGCCCGAACTCCGTTCCGCTGCGCCGGATCAAACTTCTCGACCGAAACCCAGGCAGGTGGCTCCTGAGATGGACGTGTGAGAGCGACTGAAGGCACCCAGACCCCCGCACCCATTAGAGCAAAGCATCCTGCTGCGATGCCGAACGCCGAACTCTTCCCGAGCATTGATTCCTCCCATTATAGGGTGCCGGTGACACTACCCGTTGTCAGGGCCGAGGACCAGGGCACGCCGATCCGTCCGGCGAGGCTTCCTGTCATCGCCGCACGGCCCCAAACCCGAAGGTCGAGTGGGAAGCGATTAGCCGCTTGTACGGCCCGCTGTGCCAGACGTTCGTTGTCTCAGCTGGCGGATCTCACGCTCGCGACGTACGCCGCCAGGTGTTGGCCTGTCAGCGTGCCCGCGGACGACACCAGGTCTGCGGGGGTTCCTTCGAAGACGATCCGGCCGCCGTCGTGCCCGGCGCCGGGGCCGAGATCGATGATCCAGTCGGCGTGAGCCATCACCGCCTGATGGTGCTCGATCACGATGACCGACTTCCCCGACTCGACCAGGTGATCGAGCAGGCCGAGCAGTTGCTCGTCATCGGCGAGGTGCAGGCCGGAAGTCGGCTCGTCGAGGATGT
>JAKFXV010000109.1 GCA_021731205.1 Nocardioides sp.
ACCAAGGCGGTGACCGCGCTGCCGGTGGGAGTCGGGCTCGGGGTCGGCACTGGCGCGCAGGCCGCAGAGGTCGCGTCCTATGCCGACGGGGTCATCGTAGGCTCCGCGCTGGTGCGCGTGTTGCTCGATCACGGGAACGATCGAACCGCGGGGCTGCGGGCGTTGGCCGGTTTGACCCGCGAGCTGGCAGATGGCGTTCGCGGGACGGTCGCGCGGCGTGCCTAGCCGGTTCGGCCGGCTGCTGTTGGTGGGGTTGGTTCTCCTGATCGGCGGGTGTGCCCGCGTCGGGGAGCCCAGCGGATCCGCGGCCGACGTGGTGGAGATTGATGCTGACGGGTTCCACGGCACGCTGCTCACCACGCCCTACGACGTGCTGGACCGGCCGCTGCGCGACACCGATGGCGCGCCGTACTCTCTGGTCGCGGACACCGACCGACCCATCACCCTCGTCTTCTTCGGCTACACCCAGTGCCCCGACATCTGTCCGCTGGTGGTCTCCTCGGTTGCCTCCGGCCTCGCCAAGCTGCCCGACGACCTGCGTGACGAGGTCGACGTCGTCATCGTGACGACCGATCCGGCGCGCGACGACGCCCGGACCCTGCGACGCTGGCTGGACCGTTTCGACCCGAGCTTCATCGGGCTGACCGGTCCGCTCGCAGACATCATCGATGTCGCCGCCCCGATGAAGGTCTACGTCGCCCGCGGGGCGGAGTTGCCCTCCGGCGGCTACGAAGTGGAGCACGGCACGCCGGTGCTGGGTATCAATGCCCAGGACCGGGTGTCTATCGTCTGGACCGAGGGCACGTCTCCGACCCAGTTCGCCGACGACATCCGTGCGCTCTTGACCTGAGAGGGGCCAGCCGAGCGTGATCGCGTTCCTACCGATGACGATTCCGAGCCCTGCGCAGGGTGTGTGGCACCTCGGACCCGTGCCGATCAGGGGCTACGCCCTGTGCATCATCGCGGGTGTCGTGTTCGCGATCTGGCTCGGTGAGCGTCGCTGGATCGCCCGCGGGGGCAAGGCCGGCGAGGTCAGTGACATCGCCCTGTGGGCCGTGCCGTTCGGCCTCGTCGGCGGTCGGCTCTACCACGTGCTCACCGACTACCAGCTGTACTTCGGTGAGGACCGCAACCCCGTCGAGGCCCTCTACGTGTGGCGCGGCGGACTCGGCATCTGGGGCGCCATCGCGCTCGGAGCCGTCGGAGTGGGGATCGCCGCACGCCGCCGCGGGATCAAGCTGTTGCCGATGCTGGACGCGTTGGCGCCCGGTGTCCTGGTCGCCCAGGCGATGGGCCGCTGGGGCAACTGGTTCAACCAGGAGCTCTTCGGACGCCCGACGGACCTCCCGTGGGCTCTCGAGATCGACCCGGCGTTCCGCCCAGGCGGATACGCCGACTTCGCCACCTTCCACCCGACGTTCCTCTATGAGTGCCTGTGGAACCTCGCCGCGTTCGCGGTCGTCATGTGGGCCGACCGGCGCTTCCGACTGGGTCACGGGCGAGTGCTGGCGTTGTACGTGATGACGTATACGGCCGGCCGGGGTTGGATCGAATATCTCCGCATCGACGACGTACAGCTCGACGACGTCTTCGGCCTACGGCTCAATGTCTGGACCTCGATCGTGTTGTTCGTGGGCGCCGCGGGAGCGTTGTGGTGGTCCGCCCGCACCCGCCCCGGCAGGGAGACCGAGGTGTACTACGTGGATTCCGAGGAGACCGAAACTTCCCGGCGGTGATAATCTCGCCCTCACCAGGGCCAATGTCGTCCCCGGGCGCATCCCCACCTTTGCCCAGTTGATCTGCCCACGCCCAAGCGCCCACGCGGACTGGTAGGTGGAACACGACGACGACGGGAGAACCTCATGCATGCGTTCCCGCCGGCCCAGGGGCTCTATGACCCCCGCCATGAGCGCGACGCCTGCGGCGTTGCCTTCGTGGCCACGCTGACCGGAGAGGCGAGCCACACCATCGTGGCGCAAGCGCTCACCGCCCTGCACAACCTGGAACATCGCGGCGCCGCCGGTGCCGAGGTGAACTCCGGAGACGGCGCGGGGATTTTGCTGCAGGTTCCCGACGCCTTCCTGCGCGCGGTGGTCGACTTCGAGCTGCCGCCGGCCAACAGCTACGCGGTCGGCACGGCTTTCCTGCCCGGAGATGCCGAGACGGTGGAGAAGACCAAGAAGCAGATCGAGGACATCGCGGCGGAAGAGCTGATGTCGGTCGTGGGTTGGCGCGAGGTGCCGATCAACCCCGAGCTCTTGGGGGCGACGGCGCGGGCGACCATGCCGACCTTCGCCCAACTGTTCGTCGCCGGAGCCGGTTCGCGAGTCTCCGGGATGGCCCTGGAGCGGATGGCGTTCTGCCTGCGCAAGCGCGCCGAGCATGAGACCGACGTCTACTTTCCGTCGCTGTCGTCGCGCACGTTGGTCTACAAGGGCATGCTCACCACCGACCAGCTCGATCACTTCTTCCCCGACCTGGTCGACGTGCGGATGGCCAGCGCCCTCGCCGTTGTGCACTCGCGGTTCTCCACCAACACGTTCCCGAGCTGGCCGCTGGCGCACCCCTACCGATTCATCGCCCACAACGGCGAGATCAACACCGTGATGGGCAACCGCAACTGGATGCGGGCCCGCGAGGCGCTGCTCGCCTCGGAGTTGATCCCCGGTGATCTGGATCGGCTCTACCCGATCTGTACTCCCGGGATGTCCGACTCCGCCTCGTTCGACGAGGTGCTCGAACTGCTGCACATGGGTGGCCGCTCGCTGCCGCACTCGGTGCTGATGATGATCCCCGAGGCCTGGGAGAACCATCGTGAGATGGACGCCAAACGGCGCGCCTTCTACTCCTTCCACTCCGCGCTGATGGAGCCGTGGGACGGCCCGGCGTGCGTGGTGTTCACCGACGGCACCCAGATCGGCGCCGTCCTCGACCGCAACGGGCTGCGTCCGTCGCGCTACTGGGTCACCGACGACGGCCTGGTCGTGCTCGCCTCGGAGGTAGGAGTACTCGACCTCGACCCGAGCACCATCGTGCGCAAGGGGCGACTCCAGCCGGGCCGGATGTTCCTCGTCGACACCGACGAACACCGAATCATCGAAGACGAGGAGATCAAGGCACAACTGGCCTCCGAGCATCCCTACGACGAGTGGCTGCATGCCGGACTGATGAGTCTCGACGACGTGCCGCAGCGCGAACACATCGTGCACACTCACGCGTCGGTGACTCGGCGCCAGCAGGTGTTCGGATACACCGAGGAAGAGTTGCGCATCCTGCTCACGCCGATGGCCAACAGCGGCGCCGAGCCACTCGGCTCGATGGGCACCGACACCCCGATCGCCGCACTGTCGGCCAAGCCGCGGTTGCTGTTCGACTACTTCAGCCAGCTCTTCGCGCAGGTGACCAACCCGCCGCTGGACGCCATCCGTGAGGAGCTGGTGACCTCGCTACAGGGCTCCATCGGCCCGGAGTCCAACCTGCTCAGCCCGACCCCGGCGTCGTGTCGGCAGCTGGTGCTGCCGTTCCCTGTCTTCGACAACGACACCTTGACCAAGATTCGCCACATCAACCGCGACGGCGACATGCCCGGGTTCATCACCCACGTCTCCCGAGGGTTGTACGACGTCGAAGGTGGCGGCGAGGCGATGGCGGCGCGTCTCGACGCGATCTGCGCCGAGGTGTCCGAGGCGATCGCCGGCGGAGCGCGCATCATCGTGCTGTCGGACCGGCATTCGACCGCGGAACTGGCCCCGATCCCGTCGCTGCTGCTCACCGGGGCGGTGCACCACCATCTGGTGCGCGAAAAGACCCGCACCCAGGTCGGACTGTTGGTCGAAGCGGGCGACGTGCGGGAAGTGCATCACGTCGCCTTGCTGGTCGGCTACGGCGCGGCCGCAGTCAACCCCTACCTCGCGATGGAGTCGGTCGAGGACCTGGCCCGCGAGGGCTTCTACGTCACCGTGCCCCCGGAGCAGGCGGTGGGCAACCTGATCAAGGGCCTCGGCAAGGGTCTGCTGAAGGTGATGTCCAAGATGGGCGTCTCCACCGTGGCGTCCTATACCGGTGCGCAGATCTTCGAAGCCGTCGGCTTGTCCCATGCGGTTGTCGACAAGTACTTCACCGGCACGACCTCGCGGTTGGGCGGCATCGGCATCGACACCATTGCCGAAGAGGTGGCCCGACGCCATGCTGCGGCGTACCCCCGTGGCGGGATCGCTCCGGCTCACCGTGAGCTCGAGATCGGCGGTGAGTACCAGTGGCGTCGAGAGGGTGAGCCGCACCTGTTCGATCCGGAGACGGTCTTCCGGTTGCAGCATTCGACTCGCAACCAGCGCTACGACGTGTTCAAGGACTACACCAAGCGTGTCGACGAGCAGTCGGAGCGGCTGATGACGCTGCGCGGGCTGTTCCAGTTCAAGAGCGCCGAGCAGACCGGTCGGCAACCGATCCCGATCGACGAGGTCGAGCCGGTCTCCGCGATCGTCACCAGATTCTCGACCGGGGCGATGTCGTACGGCTCGATCAGCAAGGAGGCCCACGAGACACTCGCGATCGCGATGAACCGGATCGGGGCGAAGTCGAACACCGGTGAGGGGGGCGAGGACGCCGATCGGTTGTACGACGCCGAGCGCCGCTCATCGATCAAGCAGGTGGCGTCCGGCCGGTTCGGGGTCACGGCGGAGTACCTCACTCACTCCGATGACATCCAGATCAAGATGGCTCAGGGGGCCAAGCCGGGGGAGGGCGGCCAACTGCCCGGCAACAAGGTCTATCCCTGGGTCGCCAAGACGCGGCACTCCACACCCGGCGTCGGCCTGATCTCGCCCCCGCCCCACCACGACATCTATTCCATCGAGGATCTGGCGCAGCTGATCCATGACCTGAAGAACGCCAATCCGGCCGCGCGGGTCCACGTCAAGCTGGTGTCCGAGGTCGGGGTCGGGACGGTGGCGGCCGGAGTTTCCAAGGCACATGCCGATGTCGTGCTCATCTCCGGGCACGACGGCGGCACGGGAGCGTCCCCGTTGACCTCGCTGAAGCATGCCGGCGGTCCCTGGGAACTCGGGCTGGCCGAGACGCAGCAGACGTTGCTGCTCAACGGCCTGCGCGACCGGATCGTCGTACAGACCGATGGGCAGCTCAAGACCGGTCGCGACGTGATCATCGCCGCATTGCTTGGCGCGGAGGAGTTCGGGTTCGCGTCGGCCCCGCTGGTGGTGTCGGGCTGCATCATGATGCGGGTGTGTCATCTCGACACCTGCCCGGTCGGGGTGGCGACGCAGAACCCGGTGCTACGCGAACGCTATTCGGGCCGGCCGGAGTTCGTGGTCACGTTCTTCGAGTACATCGCCCAGGAGGTCCGTGAGCTGCTGGCCCAATTGGGATTCCGCACCCTGGCCGAGGCGGTAGGTCGGGTGGACGCGCTGGACGTCCGCGACGCAGTCGATCACTGGAAGGCGGACGGGCTGGACCTGAGCCCGATCCTCTTCACACCCGAGCTGGCCGGAGACCCGGCCCGACACAACGTCGCCACGCAAGATCACGGGCTGGACAAGGCGCTCGACAACCAGCTCATCGAGATGGCCGCGCCCGCGTTGGAGCGGGGCGAGTCGGTGCGGCTGCGGGTTCCGGTGCGCAACGTCAACCGCACGGTCGGAACGATGCTCGGCCACGAGCTCACCAAGCGGCACGGTGGCGCGGGTCTGCCCGAGGGCACCATCGACATCACGTTCACCGGCTCAGCCGGCCAGTCGTTCGGGGCCTTCGTCCCGGCTGGCATCACCTTGCGGTTGGAGGGCGACGCCAACGACTACGTCGGCAAGGGTTTGTCAGGAGGCCGGATCGTGGTCCGGCCGGATCGGGCCGCGACCTTCGACGCGAGCCGCCAGATCATCGCCGGCAACGTGATCGCGTATGGCGCCACGGGGGGTGAACTGTTGCTCCGCGGCCAGGTCGGTGAGCGCTTCTGTGTGCGTAACTCGGGCGCGACGGCGATCGTCGAAGGAGTGGGCGACCACGGTTGCGAATACATGACCGGTGGCCGGGTCGTCGTACTCGGTCCGACCGGGCGCAACTTCGCGGCCGGCATGTCCGGCGGTTATGCCTTCGTGCTCGACCTCGACACCGACCGGGTCAACCCCGAACTCGTGGAGCTGGGCGCGCTGGATGAGCAGCGCGGGAGCGAGCTTCGCGGTCTGCTCGAGCGACATGCTCAGGAAACCGACTCGCCCGTGGCGGCGGGATTGCTTGCCGACTGGCCGGCCTCGGCGGCACGGTTCACGCTGATCATGCCCACCGACTTCCGTCGGGTGCTCGAAGCCAGGGCGCAGGCATTGGCCGACGGGCTCGACGAGGACCAGGCGAACATGCGAATCATGGAGGTTCTTCATGGCTGACCCGAAGGGCTTCCTCAAGCAGGGACGGGCCACCGCCGAGCGTCGGCCCGTGGTCGATCGGCTCCAGGACTGGAACGAGGTCTACCCGGGTGGGGTCGGTCGCGCACTGCTCCCGATCATCACCGAGCAGGCCGGCCGTTGCATGGACTGCGGCATCCCGTTCTGCCATCAGGGTTGTCCGCTCGGAAACATCATCCCCGAGTGGAACGACCTGGTCTGGCGTGCCGACTGGGAGGGTGCGATCGAGCGGCTGCACGCCACGAACAACTTCCCCGAGTTCACCGGTCGACTCTGCCCGGCCCCCTGCGAGACCTCGTGCGTGCTCGGCATCAACCAGGACCCCGTCACGATCAAGAGCGTCGAGGTCACGATCATCGACAAGGCGTGGGAGTCGGGCTTGGTCCGTCCGCAGCCGCCGGAGTGGCTCTCGGGCAAGACCGTGGCTGTGATCGGGTCCGGTCCGGCCGGGCTCGCGGTCGCCCAGCAGTTGACTCGTGCCGGGCACACCGTCGCGATCTACGAACGGGCCGACAAGCTCGGCGGTCTGCTTCGCTATGGGATCCCCGAGTTCAAGATGGAGAAGCAACACCTGGATCGGCGTCTGGAGCAGATGCGGCGCGAAGGCACCGTGTTCCGCGCGGGCGTCAACGTCGGCGTCGATCTCACCGGTGACCAGCTGCGCGATCGCTACGACGCCGTCGTGCTGACCACGGGGGCGACCGTGGCTCGCGACCTGGGCGTCCCCGGGCGCGAGCTGAGCGGAATCCACCAGGCGATGGACTACCTCCCGCAGGCGAACCGCGTGGCGCTCGGCGAGAGCGTGCCCGACCAGATCGTGGCCACCGGCAAGCACGTCGTCATCATCGGTGGCGGCGACACCGGCGCAGACTGTCTCGGCACATCGCTTCGCCAAGGTGCGACGACCGTCACGCAGTTGGAGATCTTGCCCGAGCCGCCGGCGGACCGGCCGAGCGGCCAGCCGTGGCCGACGTACCCCATGATCTTCCGGGTGTCCTCGGCCCATGAGGAGGGCGGCGAACGGGTGTACTCCGTGTCCACCAAGGAGTTCCTCGGCAACGCCGACGGATCGGTGCGGGCGTTACGACTGGTCGGCGTGGAGTTCCGAGGCGGGGCGCTCGTCGAACTTGAAGGCACCGAACAGGAGATCCCGGCCGATCTGGTGCTGTTCGCGATGGGCTTCACCGGCCCGGAGCGCGACGGCGTGGTTGCCCAACTCGGCGTGGACACAGACGAGCGCGGCAACATCGTGCGCAACGACGACTACGAGTCGAGCGTGCCCGGCGTCTTCGTTGCCGGCGACGCCGGACGCGGGCAGTCACTGATCGTGTGGGCGATCGCAGAAGGTCGCGCGGCGGCTGCAGCGGTGGACAAGGCCCTGACGGGC
>JAKFXV010000203.1 GCA_021731205.1 Nocardioides sp.
CGACCTCGAAGACGTCGCCCATGTTGTGCGAGATGAGTACGACGCCGAGGCCGCGGTCGGCGAGTCGTCGTACGAGATCGAGGACCTGACGGGTCTGGGCCACGCCGAGTGCGGCGGTCGGCTCGTCGAGCAGCACGATCTTGGAGTTCCACAGCACCGCCTTGGCGATGGCGACGGTCTGCCGCTGTCCACCGGACAGGCTCGAGACGCTCTGGCGCACCGACTTGACCGTGCGCACCGACAGCGACGCGAGGGTCTCGCGAGCGCGGGACTCCATGTTGCCCTCGTTGAGGGCGACGCCCTTCTTGACCTCGCGGCCCAGGAACATGTTCTCGACGATGTCGAGGTTGTCGCACAGGGCGAGATCTTGGTAGACGACCTCGACGCCGAGGGCGGAGGCGTCCTTGGGGCCGTGCACGGTGACCGGCTTGCCCTCGAAGAGGTACTCGCCGGAGTCCATGCCATAGATCCCGGCGATCACTTTGACCATCGTGGACTTGCCGGCGCCGTTGTCGCCGACGAGGGCGGTGACCTGGCCGGGGTAGACCGCGAAGTCGACATCGTGGAGGACGTGGACGACGCCGAAGCTCTTGTTGACGTTGCGGAGCTCGAGGATCGGGTCGGTGGAGGGGTTCTCACTCATCGTTGATCGCTTCCTTCGTGCCTGGTGGTGCTGGTGCTTGGGTGTCACGAGGAGTCGACCACGAAAGTCGGCCCCTGGGGGTGGGTGTCCCAGCCGCTAGCACCGGGACACCCACCAATCGGTCAGATCAATCGATCAGGGCTGATCGATCCGGCCAATCAATCAGGAGATACCTGCATCTGCACAGAGCTTCGCGAAGTCGCCGGCGCACACGTCGGCAGCGGACTGACCGCCGTCATCGATGACGAACTTCACGTTGTCCTTGTTGATCAGTTCCGGCGTCAGCAGGACCGACGGAACGTCACGGCCACCCTCTGAGTCAGCGGTGGTGCCGTTGGTGGCAACGTCTTCACCGTTGACCAGTGCGATCGCGGCCTCGGCAAGCGCGCCGGCCTCAGCGGTGGCGGACTTGTAGATCGTCATGCACTGGGTGCCGGCGAGGATGTTCTGCAGACCCTCGACGGTGGCGTCCTGACCGGTGACGGGCACGTCGCCGGCCTTGCCGTTCTTCTCCAGGATCGAGATGACCGAGCCGCCGAGACCGTCGTTGGCGGCGTACACGCCGTCGACGTTGCCGTCAGCCTGGGTGTAGAGCTGCTCGAAGATGGTCACAGCCTGCTCGTTGTCCCAGTCGGGAACGGCCTGCTCGCCAACCACGGTGTAGCTGCTGATCGCGTCGAGCACGCTGTGCGCGCCGGCCGAGAACAGCGTGGCGTTGTTGTCGGTGGGCGAACCGTTGAGGTAGACGATGTTGGCTTCCCTGTCACCGAGGCAGTCGGCCAGGCCCTGGCCCTGAAGTTCGCCGACCTTGGTGTTGTCGAAGGAGATGTACGCCTCAGCGGACCCGCCGAGGGTCAGCCGGTCGTAGTCGAGGGTCAAGACGCCCTGGGTGGCGGCCTTCTCCTGGATGGAAGCGCCCGAGGCGGAGTCCAGGTTGACGATCGCCAGCACGGTGACGCCATCGGCGATCATGCTGTCGGCGAGCGTGGCCATGGTCTCCGCGCTGCCTTCGGCGTTCTGGATGCTGTAGTCCACGCCGGCGGCCTCGAAGGCGGCCTCCAGCGCCGGACGGTCTGCGCTCTCCCAACGGACCGAGGACTTCGTGTCGGGAAGGATCACGCCGATCTTTCCGGCGGCGGGCGCGTCACTAGCGCCGTCCGAGCTATCACTGGGGGTGTCGCTGCCGCACCCGGTCAGCGCCAGAGCGCCCACCAGGCCAACGAGCACCAGACTGTGCGTTCGCTTCACGCGAATCGCCTCCTTGCATTCTCATTTTGGGCGCTTGTACGGCATTGGAGCCTCACGTCAGCGCGTTTGTTGTTTCAAACAACATATAGAGTGGCGTGGGTCACGTCCAGACGCCGTGTCCAAATCGTTACCTAGGGCCTCGCCCGGCTCGTCGACCCGTCAATGACGTGTCGACACGCCGCACATGTGGGCACATGAGTGACGGGTCGCCGGGTCGCGCGGCGCGCGACGGTTAGGAGAGTCCGACGATGTTGCCGTCGTCGTCGATGTCGATGTGGATGGAGGCGGGCTCCTTGGGGAGTCCGGGCATGGTCATCACGTCACCGGTGACGAGGACGACGAAGCCGGCGCCGGCGGCGAGCCGGACCTCGCGGACGTTGACGACGTGCCCTTCGGGGGCACCGAGCTTGGTGGGGTCGGTGGAGAAGGAGTACTGCGTCTTGGCGAGGCAGACCGGGAGCCGGCCGTAGCCCTCGGCTTCGATCCGCTCCAGCTGGCGTTGCGCCTTGCCGTCGAAGCTCACCCCGGCGGCGCCGTACACCCGGGTGGCGACCGCCTCCGCCTTCTCGCGCAGCGAGAGGGCGTCGTCGTACACGAACGAGAAGCCCTCGCCGCTGTCCTCCTCGATCGCCTGGAGTACGCCGTGCGCCAGCGCCTCGGCCCCGCGCCCGCCGTCGCTGAAGTGCGTGGCAGGGTACGCCGACACCCCGCACTCGGCGGCGAGTGCGACCAGGCAGTCGACCTCGGCGTCGGTGTCGGTGGGGAAGCGGTTGATCGCGACGACCGGCGGCAGGCCGTAGACGTCGCGGATGTTGGCGAGGTGGCGTCGCAGGTTGTCCATCCCGGCCATGAGCGCGTCGAGGTTCTCCAGCGCCAACTCGGGGAGCTTGACGCCGCCGTGATACTTCAGCGCCCGGATCGTCGCCACGACCACGACGGCCGCCGGTCGCAGCCCGGACGCGCGGCACTTGATGTCGATGAACTTCTCCGCGCCCAGATCCGCCCCGAAGCCGGCTTCGGTGACGACATAGTCG
This sequence comes from Nocardioides sp., assembly GCA_021731205.1. GTDB lineage: Bacteria > Actinomycetota > Actinomycetes > Propionibacteriales > Nocardioidaceae > Nocardioides. The sequence goes on from JAKFXV010000203.1 coordinate 2,926, forward strand.
GCCAGCTTGAGCGCCGTACGCGTCGCCATCACCGAGTTGCAGCCGTGCGCGATGTTGGCGAACGGCCCGCCGTGGATCATCGCGGGCGTGTGCTCAAGGGTCTGGACCAGGTTGGGCGCGAGCGCGTCGCGCAACAGCACGGCCATGGCGCCGTGGGCGTTGAGGTCGCGAGCGGTGACCGGCTGCTTGGTGCGGTTGTAGCCGATCACGATGTCGCCGAGGCGGCGCTTGAGGTCCGCGAGGGATTCGGCGAGGCAGAAGATCGCCATCACCTCCGAGGCGACCACGATGTCGAAGCCGTCCTCGCGGGCATAGCCGTTAGCGACCCCGCCGAGACCGACGACGATGTCGCGCAGCGCGCGATCGTTGAGGTCGACGACCCGCTTCCAGGTGACGGTGCGCGGGTCGATGCCCAGCGGGTTGCCGTGGTGGACGTGGTTGTCGATCAGCGCCGCGAGCAGGTTGTTGGCCGCGGCGATGGCGGCGAAGTCGCCGGTGAAGTGCAAGTTGATGTCGGTCATCGGCACGACCTGGGCGTAGCCGCCGCCGGCCGCGCCGCCCTTGATGCCGAACACCGGGCCCATCGACGGCTCGCGCAGCGCCACCATCGAGCGCTTGCCCAGCCGTTGCAACGCGTCGGCCAGGCCGACCGAGGTGGTCGTCTTGCCCTCGCCGGCGGGCGTCGGCGACATCGCCGTCATCAAGATCAGCTTGCCGTCCGCGCGGCCGGCCAGCGAGGCGACGTACGGTAGCGAGATCTTGGCCTTCGTGTGGCCGTACGGCGCCAGCACGTGCGGCTCGACGTCGAGCTTCTCGCGGGCGATCTGGGTGATGGGCAGGAGGTCGGCGGCGTCGGCGATCTCGATGTCGGACAGCATCCGGCAACTGTAACGATCTTGTCCCGCATGGCGCATCAAGTTGCGCATCGCGCACCCTCCGGCCTCCGGCCTCCCCGGACGTCATACGTTGTGGCGGTTATAGCGACCACCTCGTATGACGTCCGCGGCGGGGTGGTGTCGGGAGGGGACCCTAGGGTTCCGGTGTGGCGCTCACCCTGCACCGCGCCTGGCGCACCGACCTGCTGGCCGACGGCCTCGCCGAGCTGCTGGCGGTCCCGGTCGGCGACCCGTTCGAGCGCGAGGTCGTCGTCGTGCCGGCCCGCGGGGTCGAGCGCTGGCTGACCCAGCGGCTCTCCCACCGACTCGGCACCGGTTCGCTGGGTGGCGACGGGGTCTGCGCCGGTGTTCGGTTCCTGACGCCGACCTCGCTGATCGCGCTGCTCCTCGGCCGAGACCGCGACGATCCGTGGGCCCCCGATCGGCTGGTCTGGCCTCTGCTCGAGGTGATCGATCGCAGCCTCGACGATCCGTGGGCCGGCGCCCTTGCTCGCCACCTGGGACATCGCGCGGGGGAAGCGAGCGGGGAGTGGACCGAGGTTCGGCAGGGCCGGCGCTACTCCGTGGCCCGACGCCTGGCCGGGCTGTTCTCGGCGTACTCCGTGCAGCGCCCTGACCTGATCACCGCCTGGCGCGCTGGGCCGGAGCCTGACGGCACCTGGGGGGACGGATCGGGCGGCGCACTGGCCGACGACCTCGCCTGGCAGCCCGACCTCTGGCGCCGCGTGGTCGACGCCGTCCAAGCGGCCCACCCCGGTGAGCCGGCCCCCGACGAACGGCTCGCCAGCACCCTCGACCGGTTGGAGAGCGGCGATCCGAGCCTCGAGCTCCCGTCCCGCCTGTCGTTGTTCGGCCACACCCGCATCCCGATCAGCGAGGCCCGGCTGCTGTCGGCGCTGGGTCGCCGGCGCGACGTACACCTCTGGCTGCCGCAGGCCTCGGCCGCCGCCTGGGACGCGCTTCGGGACACCACCAACCCGGGCGTACGACGCCGCAGCCGCGACGCCTCCGCCGAGCAGATCGGGCACCCGCTGCTCGCTTCGCTGGGCCGCGACGCCCGCGAGCTGCAGCGGGTCGTCGGGCCGCTGATCGATGTCGACGAGGCCGTCACCGAGGCTGAGCCTGGACAGGCCGCGACCCTGCTCGGCTGGCTCCAGGCGGACCTCCGTGCCAATCGCCGCCCGAACGCGACGACCCGCGCCGGGCGCCGGATCGACCCGAGCGACCGCTCGGTCCAGGTGCACTCCTGTCACGGCCCCAACCGCCAGGTGGAGGTGCTCCGCGAGGTCCTGGTCGGACTGCTCGAGGACGACCCCACGCTGGAACCGCGCGACATCGTCGTGATGTGTCCCGACGTCGAGACGTTCGCGCCGCTGATCCAAGCCGGGTTCGGGCTCGGCGAGCTCGTCGACGACCCCGAGGCCGCGCATCCCGCCCACCGGCTGCGGGTCAGCCTGGCCGACCGGTCGCTGGCCGCGACCAACCCGCTGCTGGCCGTCGCGATCCGGCTCGTGGAGCTGGCGGGCGGGCGAGTGACCGCGACCGAGGTGCTCGACCTGCTCGCCACCGAGCCCGTACGCCGCCGCTTCGGCCTCGACGACGACGACCTGTCGCGGGTCACCGGCTGGGTGCGGGACAGCGGCGTGCGCTGGGGCCTCGACGCGGCTGGCCGCTCGGCGTACGCCATGCAGCAGTTCGGGCACAACACCTGGCGGGCCGGACTCGACCGGCTGTTGGCCGGTGTGGCGATGTCGGGTGACGACTTCGGGCACCTGGGCGCTGCGCTGCCGCTCGACGACGTGCCGAGCAGCGACATCGAGCTCGTCGGCACCCTCACCGAGTTCCTCGATCGCCTCGGCCGGTGCCTCGTCGCGCTGCGTGACGCCGTCGCGCTCGACTCCTGGCTCGATGCCCTCGCCGGTGGCGCTCGCGCGTTGACGGATCAAGCCGCTGCCGACGCCTGGCAGCTCGCCCAGTTCGAGCGCGAGTTCGGGCAGGCCGCGCTGGCCGCGCGCGCCGGGGGACCGGAGGGCGAGCACCAGACCACGCCGCTGGCCCTGGCCGACGTCCGCGCCGTGCTCGCCTCGATGGTGCTCGCTCGCCCGACCCGGGCCAACTTCCGCACCGGCACGCTCAGCGTCTGCACGCTGGTGCCGATGCGCTCGGTGCCGCACCGAGTGGTCTGCCTGGTCGGCCTGGACGACGGGTTGTTCCCGCGCGCCGGGGCGATCGACGGGGACGACGTACTGGCCCGCGATCCGCTCACCGGCGAGCGCGATCGACGCAGCGAGGACCGGCAGCTGTTGCTCGATGCGCTGATGGCCGCCGGGGAGACCCTGGTCGTGTGCTTCACCGGGGCCGACGAGCACACCGGCGCTCCGCGCCCCCCGGCCGTGCCGGTCGACGAGCGGCTCGACGCCGCGTCTCGCACGGCCGGCGACCCGGCCACGACGCGTCTCCAGATCCTCACCCGGCACCCGCTCCAACCGCACGATGCGCGGAACCTGGTCCCGGCCGGGTTGATCGCGAGCTCCGATGCGTCGTTCTCCTTCGACCGCACGGCCGAGGCCGGTGCCCGCGCCGCAGCCGGCACCAGGCGCGAGCCGCCGGCGTTCGTGGCCCAGCCGCTCCCGCCCACGGAACGGAAGGGAACCGGTGGCTCGGCCGCACCCGATCTGGATCTCGCGGACCTGAAGGCCTTCTTCCTGCACCCGGTGCGCCACTTCCTGCGCGGTCGACTCGACCTGTCGGTGCCGTTGGCGTACGACGAGGTCCCTACGTCGATCCCCATCGACCTCGACTCCCTCGAGACGTGGGGGATCGGGGATCGGCTGTTGCGGGGGGTGCTCGCGGGTCACGATCCGCAGGGTCTCTTCCTCGCCGAGCAGCTCGGCGGTGGCTTGCCGCCCGGTCAGTTGGGGGAGGGCAGCCTCGGCACTGTGACCAAGGAGGTGCAGAAGCTCTACACCCAGACCGCCCCCCTGCGCCAAGGGGAGCGGCGGTCGGTCGATGCGGTCATCGATCTTGGCGGCGGCCGCACGCTCAGCGGCACGGTCACGGAAGTCTTCGGATCGCGGATCGTGTCGGTGACCTACTCGCGGCTGGGCGCCAAGCAGCGGCTGCTGTCGTGGCTCGACCTGCTGATGCTGAGCGTCGCCCACCCCGATGAGTCCTGGACGGCTCACGCGGTCGGCAAGGGGCGCGGAAGTCCCAGTCGGGCGCTCGCCGGTCCGCTGGATCACCGGGCCGAGGGTTGGCTCCGCGACCTGGTCGCGGTGTACGACGCCGGTCAGCGGGCGCCGTTGCCAGCGCCGGTGAAGACCGCGGGTGCCTGGGCCGAGGGGCGCGTCCAGGAGGAACGCGGCTCGGACCGTCCCGCGAGTGAGGTGGCCGATCGCGCGTGGACGACCGACCCCAACAATGCGTCGGGGATCCCGGGCGAGGCCGACGACGCCTGGCACCGCCAGGCCTTCGGCGAGTCCGCGCCGCTGTCTGTGCTCATCGCAGCGGGACTTCCCGAGGTCGCTTGGACGATCTGGGGACCGTTGCTGGGTGGCCCGGGTGGGACCGGCGCGGAGAAGGTCGGGCCGTTATGACCGCTCCGCGGGCGGGGTCGATGTTCAGCATCGCCGACCCGTTGCCGACCGGCACGACCCTGCTCGAGGCCAGCGCCGGCACGGGCAAGACGTGGACGATTGGCGCCCTGGTGACCCGCTACGTCGCCGACGGTGTCGCGACGCTCGATCAGCTGCTGGTCGTCACGTTCGGGAGGGCCGCCAGCCAGGAGTTGCGCGAGCGGGTGCGCGCCCAGCTCGTCGAGGCCGAGACCGCCCTGGCTGTGGCGCTCGACCGCGACCCGCCCGCCGACCTCGGCTCACCCGACGCCGCGAGCGAGCT
>JAKFXV010000202.1 GCA_021731205.1 Nocardioides sp.
CTGGCGTGGTGGGAGAGCCGGGCCCTGGGGGCCGCGCCGCTGCTCGCATGAGTCTCGACGGCGTCCGGGAGGCGTACGACGCCGCAGCCGACGGCTGGGTGCGCGGCCCGGAGGCGGTCTACGAGCGGTTGGCGCTGGCGATGCTGGCCCGCACCCCGGTCCCCCTCGTCGACGCGCGGGTGCTCGATGTCGGCGCCGGCACCGGGGTCGTGAGTCGAGCGGCGCTGACCCTGGGGGCCTCCGTCGCGGTCGCGAGCGACCTCTCCATGGGCATGCTGGGCCGCCGTTGCGCGGGGGTGGCAGCGGCAGTCGCCGATGCGACGCGGCTGCCCTTCGCGGACCAGAGTTTCGACGTCGTCGCGGCCGGCTGCTGCCTCGGCCACCTGCCTGACCCGGTCGAGGCGCTACGTGAAGCGGGTCGCGTCTCGGGCGGTGTCGTTGCGAGCGCCTTCGCACCGGGGTGGACCCATCCCGCGAAGAGCGCGATCGACCAGGTGCTGCAGGGGTTCGGCTTCGTCGTGCCGTCGTGGTACGCCCGACTCAAGCTCGAGGTAGAACCCGCCGTCGACGACCCGGATGCGCTGGCCCGGTTGGCCGAGGCTGCCGGGCTGGTCGAGGTCGACGTCGCCGTTGTGGCAGTCGACGCCGGTTTGCGAACCCCCGACGAGCTGGTCGCCTGGCGGTTCGGGATGGCTCATCTGGCGGCGTTCGTCGACACCCTGTCCCCGGACGTCCAGGCGGCGGCTCGCACCGCCTGCGCTGCTGCCGTCGCCACCGCGCCCGCGCTGGTGATCCCGCTCATCGTGCTGAGCGCGCGGTCCTAGACCGCCAGCGCGCCGCTCGGCGCTCGTAGTCCCGGAGCAACGCCCGCCCCGAGTCGTCGCTTCCTGCAGCAAGGGCTCGCGCTGACTCCGCTGCCCGATCCAGCAGGTGCGGTACGCCGAGTGCGGCGCCGGTCTCGCCCGCCCACCACCAGGCCTCGAGCGCCACCGTGCGCTCCACCTCGTCGAGATCGGCGGATACGGCGGCCGGGTCGGTGCGCCCACCGAGAGCCGCCGCCGCCTGGTGCACCACCAGCCGCGCGACGGAGGCATACCGCGGCACCCCCAACGCTGCCGCATCCCCCGCCAGCTGCCCTGCCACCTCGAGGGCCGCTTCGGGGTGCTCGGTGAGTAGCGCCAGCCGGCTGCGCAGCAGGCGAAGCTTGAACTCCAGGCGCCACCCGAACACCAGATCTCCCGCCAACGCGAGCTCGGCCTGATCGAGTCGCTCGGCTGCGCCGGCCGCGTCACCGGCCAGCAGACACTCCTCTGCGAGATCCTCCAGCGCGGCCACCAACAGCTCGGAGGTCCCGTCGCGCAGGCCGGTCTCCAGCGCAGCGAGGTGCGCCTCGTGTCCTTGTTCGAGCGAGCCGACGTTGCGCAGCACCCAGCCGGCGAAGTTGGTCCCGCGCCCTCCGAAACGCGGGACATGCCGGCGCTCCAGCTCCCGGTCGTACGACGCGAACGCCGCCAACGCTTCGCCCGGCCGCCCGGCCAGTGCGTGGGCGTGCCCGGTGAAGAGCCACGCATGCAGCGCCGCCGAGGTCTGATCGGCCCCTACGTGTGGCTGGGTTGCCGGGCGCAGGAAGCGCAATGCCTCCTCGGTGCGACTCTGGTGAGCGCGCACGATGCCCAGCCAGGCCGAGGCCGCCAGCCGATCGGTTCCGGTCGCCACCTCCAGCGCGTCTTCGAGCAGACGCTCGGCCGAACCGAGGTCGCCGCGCGCGTGGTGGGTGCGGGCGCCCACGATCTGGCACCGCGCTTTGAGCACCGGCTCCGCTGCCGCGAGCTCGCCGTCCTGGGCGAAGCCGATGGCCCGATCGAAGTGGCGTCCGAAGTAGGACGCCCACGCCGACACCTCGCAGGCCTCCGCGATGCTGGCGTGAGCTCGGGCGGCGTCGGCCAGCGCGGCGTCGTACTCCCCGACCCGGGTTCGGACGCGCGCACGCGCCAGCCACCCCGCGTCGTCGGGGTGCAACTGCAGCGCTTCGTCGAGCAGTCGTTCGGACGTGGCATGGTCGAAACGTTCCGCAGCCCGGACCGCGGCCTCCCGCAGCGACCGCGCCGCCAGTTCGAGGTCTCCCCCGCGCCGCGCATGCTCGGCGACCTTCACGGGGTCCGCGTCGCTGCGGCGAGCCAGGACCCGACTCGCCTCTCGATGCAGCAGCGCGGTCCGCCCCGGCGCGAGACCGGCAGCGAGTGCCTCCCGCACCAGATCGTGACGGAAGGAGAACCGGCCGGCCTCCTCCACCAGCAGCGATCGCCGGACGGCCAGCTCGACGTCGTCGAGTACGGCGATCACCGGACGACTCAACACGGCGGCCAGCAGGTCGAGGTCCAGGTCCTGGTCCAGCAGCGCGGCCGCGCGCAGCAGCACTCCGGCCTCACCCAGGTCGTCGCACCGCGCCGACACGGCCGTGACCAGTGACTCGGGCAGGTTGGTGCCCTCGGCGTTCGCCAACTCGGTCAAGAAGAGCGGATTGCCCAGCGAGTGGGCGTACAACCGGGCCGCCTGGTCGGCGCCCACCAGTGCGATCGCCGCGTCGAGGTCGAGCGGGCCCACCTCGATCGTGGTGGTGGCGGGCAACGGCTCACCCTCGCCGGCACGCACGGTCGCGACCACGAGGAGCCGATGGTCGCTGCGTCGCAGGAACCGCAGCCACTCGACCAGGGCGGCGCCGGACAGGTGAGCGTCGTCGATCACGAGAATCACCGGAGCCGGACCGGCCAACCGGCCCAGCACCGCGGTCAGCGCCGCGAACAGCATGGCCGGGCCGGTGATGACGTCTGCGACTCCCAGCGGGCCAACGCCCGGAACCAGCGCCGAGGCCGCCGTGGGCGACAGACCCAACAACGGGGTCAACAACCCGGACTCGGCGCCGAGGAGTCGCTCCGACTCCGCGGCGTCACTTCGCCGTAGGTGGTCGCCGAGGGCGACGAGGGCGGCGTCGAGCGGAACGGAACGATCGAGCTGACCGCACGTCCCGGACAGCACCACGTCGCCGTCGGCGGCCCGAGCGGCGGCCCAAGCGCGCACCATTGCGGTCTTGCCGATACCCGCCTCTCCGGTCACTCCGACGATCTGCACACCCTCGTGCCGAGTTCGGGCCAGCGCCTCGTCGAGCAGGGCGAGCTCTTGGTCTCGTCCGACCAGGTGGGGTGAGGTCGCGGCGGAGGTGCGCGCGGTCGCTCCCAACTCGCCACGCAGTACGGCGGTGTGGACGGCCGCCGTTTCGGGGGCAGGCTCGGTGCCGAGCTCCTCGGCCAGCCGTGCGCGCAGGTCGGCGTACACCGCCAGGGCGACGCCCGGGCGCCCGCCTGCTGCATTGGCCCGCATCAGCAGGCGGGCTGCGTGCTCATCGAAGGGGTCCTGCTGCACGTCGGCGGCCACCAGGTCGGCCGCCTCGAGCCAGTTCCCGGCCTCGAGGAACACCTCGGCCGCCACCGTCCGAGCCCGATGCACGAGCCGCTCCAGGCCGGCCAGCTCCGCGCCGACCCAACCGGCCTCGGTCTCGATCGGAGTCGGCATGCCGCGTGCGAGCTCGAGCATCGCCCGAGCGGCGCCAGCCACCTGGCCGGTCCGTCGGTCCTCGACAGGGGAGCCGCGCCGACGCTGGATCTCCGAGAGCACGGTGTCGAGCTCGTCGGCATCGAGCCAGTCGTACCGCAGCCGGTAGCCGTCGTCCCCGTGCTCGACGCGCTCTCGTCCGAGGCGGCGCCGCAGGCGACTGGCCAGTACGGCGACCTGATCGCCGGGTCGCGACGGCGCAGTGTCGCCCCACAGGGCTTCGGCGAGGGCCTCGGTGCGGACGTATCTGCCACGCGCTATGGCGAGCAGTCGCAGCAACAGCCGCTCTTTGCGGCTTCCGGCCGTCGCCAGGTCTGCTCCGTCCACGACGAACTCGCCGAGCACGCGCACCCGCACCGACCCCACCGGCACATCCAATCGTTCGCGGGGCCGGTGCGCCATCCGGCGGCTGCAAGGTCGTTGCAACCGTCGGCTCGCAGGCTGATCCCGACGGTCCAGCGGGGACCCAAACGACAGGAGACGACGATGAGCACCGCGACGCACGCCCAGGCCGAACAGAGCAGCTTCGATTCCCCCGACGAGACTCGGACCTTCGAGTTCGGCCGGGTCGACCTGATCAACATCGGCGGCGCCGACATCGGGCGCCTCACGCTGCAGCCCGGCTGGCGTTGGTCAACGCACGTGAAGCCTTTGGCCGGCACCGACCTGTGCGAGGCTCCGCACTTCCAGTACCACGTCGCCGGCACGCTGCGTGTGGTCATGGCCGACGGCAGCACCTTCGACGCGCGGCCAGGTGACGTGACCGCCTTGCCGCAGGGACACGATGCCTGGGTCGTCGGCGACGAGCCGGTGGTGGTCGTGGACTGGTGGGGCGCGAGCAACTACGCGAAGTAGGGCTCCGGAGTAGTCACTGCGCCGGGGCGGAGCGCCGACGCCGGAACTCGGCCCAGGCGCCGGTGCACCACAGCGCCCACCAGATGAACACCGGCTGGAAGGCCAGCCGGATCAGTCGGCCGGTGTCGGTGGAGAAGCCGAACTCATCCCGGCCGGTGACGTACTGCGAGATGTTGCCCGGAAAGATCAACACGAAGAAAGCGGCCAGTAGCCACCCCACCAACGGGCGCAGCCGGGCCGGGGCGACCACCAACGCGAGGGCGAAGCCGATCTCGACCACACCCGACACGTAGATCACGGCGTCGGTGAACGGCATCCATGGCGGAACCTGTGCCGTGAAGGCGTCTCGTGCCGTGAAGTGGGCGACCCCGGTGAAGGCCAAGAACGCGCCCAGCACGACCCGGCCGACCAGCCGAGTCGCCGATCGTTGTCGCGGCGGCTCGACTGCCGAGGGCCGGGGCTCCGAGATCGCGGTCACGGCCCCGACCCTACGTGGGCTCTGGCCAACCGCCCCTCATCGGCGCGAGTGCGTTTACCTTGGTGGGATGGATGCAGCCGAAGCCAAGTCGTATGCCGAGCGATACCGCCGGGTTGCTGCGCACTTCACCCGGGTGGCGCGAGCGGCTTCCGAGGAGACGTGGGAGCATCCCGCGCCGTGTGCGGGATGGACCGCGCGCGACGTCGTACGCCACCTGGTGGAGTGGGTGCCGGGGCTGTTCGCACACGCGTCGGACCTGGAGCTGCCGGCAGGACCGTCGGTCGACGACGACCCAGTCGGCGCTTGGTTGTCGCTGAGCGACGCGCTCCAGGCCACCCTGGACGACCCGGCGAGCCGGACCCGGCGCTTCGCCCACGAGCGTGCCGGTGAGCACGCGTTGCCCGCGGCGATCGACATGTTCGTCACCGGTGACGTGCTCGTGCACACCTGGGACCTGGCCCGGGCGACAGGTGGGGACGAGCGATTGGACCCCGACGAGGTGCACCGGATGCTGGTGGGGATGGAGCCGATGGACGAGATCTTGCGAGCCAGCGGTCACTACGGACCCAAGGTCGCGGTCGCCGAGGACGCCGACGAGCTCACGCGACTGATCGCGTTCACCGGTCGCCGGCCGTAGGGTCGGTGCATGACCGATCGACAACTGCTCCCCCTCCTGCCGGGCGACAGCTTCCAGCGGGTGCTGTGTGTGGTGGCGCACCCCGATGACGTGGAGTACGGCACCTCGCCAGCCGTGGCGGTCTGGACCGCAGCCGGCGCGGAGGTCTCCTATCTGCTGCTCACCCGAGGCGAGGCCGGCATGGACAGCCTCGACCCCGCCGCCACCGCCGAACTGCGGGTTCGGGAACAGATCGACGCCTGTCACGCCGTGGGTGTCGAGCGGGTCGACTTCCTGGACTACCCCGACGGAGTGCTGGAGTACTCACTGCAGATGCGCCGCGACATCACCCGAGCGATCCGGGCCTTCCGCCCCGATGCCGTCGTGCTCGGGTCGTGGGACGTCGAGTTCGTCGCCGGCCTCAATCAGGCCGACCATCGGGTGGCGGGGCTCGCGGCTCTGGACGCGATCCGCGACGCGGGCAACCGCTGGGTCTTCACCGATCTGATCGAGGAGGGTCTGGCGCCGCACTCCGTGCGTTGGCTCCTCGTCGGCGGACACTCACAGCCGACCCACGGGGTGGACGTGACCGGCGAAGCGCTGGAGCGAGGCATCGCCGCCCTGGAGGCACACGCCCAGTACTTGGCGACGATCCCGGGACACCCGCCCGTCCCGCTGATGATCGGCGGGATCACCCGCATGCAGGGCCAGGCAGTCGGGGTGCCCAACGCGGTGCTGTTCCGGGCCTGGGACTTCCAGGCCCCGCCCCCGATCATGACCCGGATGCTGGCCGAACAGGGCAACGCAGACTGACCGGCGGCGGGTCAGGCCTCGCTCAGGCCGTACTTCGCGTGGAACCGGGCCAGCGGGGCCGGCGCCCACCAGTTCCAGCGGCCCGCCACCCGCATCAGCGCGGGCACCAGCAGGCCGCGCACCACGGTGGCGTCGAGCAGGATGGCGAAGGCGATGCCGAAGCCGAGCTGTTTGATGCTGGTGACACCGCTGCTGACGAACGAGGCGAACACGACGGCCAAGAGCAGAGCCGCGGCCGTGATGATCCGTCCGGAGCGCTGCAGACCGAGGGCCACCGCTTCGGTGGTGTCCCGACCGGCATCGTGCTCCTCCTTGATCCGAGACAGCAAGAAGACCTCGTAGTCCATCGACAGGGCGAAGGTGGTGACGGCGATCAGCACCGCGATCGAGGTGTCGATCCCACCCGTGACCGTGAAGTCGCCGACGAGCCAACCGAGGTGGCCCTCCTGGAAGATCCAGACCAGGACGCCCATCGCGGCGGCCAGGCTGAGGACGTTGAGCACCACTGCCTTGAGGGGCAACAAGATGCTGCCGGTGTAGAGGAACAGGATCGTGACCGTGGCCAGGGCCACCCAGGCGAGGGCCCACTGGCCGCGTTGGGCGATGGCCGACTGCGAGTCGGCGAACTGGGCGGCCGAGCCGCCGACCAGTGCATTCGGCGAAGGTGCCGGCACGTCGCGGATCTCTTGGACCTGGTCGCGCGCGGGGTTGGTCAGCGCCGCCAGGTTGCTCACCAGGCTGATCCGGGCGTCCTCCTCGGTGAGGAACGTCGCGGGGAACGGATTGGGCGCGACCGCACTGCCCGCGACGTAGACGCTGCTGGCCGTCGTCACTCGGACGACGTCGTCGAGCCGTGACAACGAGGCGGCGTACTCCTCGACGCCCGCAGTGTCGTCGGCCGCTCCGGGAAGGACGATGTCGACGGGAGTGGCTTCTTGACCCGGGAAGCGCTCCGAGAGCACCGCACTCGCGCGGGCGGCGGGGTCCGAGGGTGGCAGCACTCGAGCATCGGTCTGGGTGAACGACACCGACAGCCCGGGGGCCGCAAGGACGCCCAGCGCGACGATCGTCGCCACCAGCACCGGCCATGGCCGCTTCATGACGAAGCGGGCGACCGACGACCACAGGCCGACGTCGGTCGGAGCCAGGTCACCGCGCCGGACCTTCAGCCGGTCGACACGGGGCCCCAAGATCGCGAGCAGGGCCGGCAGTGCGGTGAGCGAGGTGACCACGGCGAGCAGGGTGACGGCGATGCCTGAGTAGCCGAACGACTTCAAGAAGTACTGCGGGAAGAACAGCAGCGAGCCCAGCACGACGGCCACGGTGAGGCCGGAGACC
>JAKFXV010000061.1 GCA_021731205.1 Nocardioides sp.
TGAGCGTACTACTTCCCTAGGCTGACGACCGCATCGATCGTAGCGAAGAACGTTATCTCGTTACCCAGCAGATCGGCCGCGATGAACCAGGCCACCCCAGCGGCCAGTGCGCACTGGAGGATCTGGAAGGACTTCTCCCGCAGCCTGCCCACCCGCGCCGCGAACGACGTACGCCCCCGCTGCCAGGCCCGATCGAGTGGCACCCGATCCAGCAGGGCGCGCTCGCCAGGAGCCGGCTCGATGGGGTTTGGCTCCATGGTCCCGAATCCTGCCAGACTGGAACCCATGGCCAGCCCGCTCGATCCGACCGCCCTCGGGTTCCTACTGGCCGAGAATCGGCGGATGCCGATGCACGTCGGCGGGCTGCAGGTCTACCGGCTCCCGCCCGACGCCGGGCGCAACTACGTGAGCGAGCTCTATCAGTCGCTGCGCCAGCCGGTGGACGTCGATCCGCTGTTCCGCAAACACCCGGTGCGCTCTGCGCGCACCGCCGGGGCGTGGGTCTGGGTCGATGACGAGGACTTCGACATCGACTACCACCTGCGGCACAGCGGACTGCCGCGACCGGGCCGGGTCCGCGAGCTGCTGGATCTGGTCGGCCGCCTGCACAGCGCTCGGATGGCCATCGAGCGGCCGCTGTGGGAGTGGCACCTGATCGAGGGGCTGAGCGGGCGGCGGATCGCGATGTACGCCAAGGTCCATCACGCGCTGATCGACGGCATCGGGGCCAGCCGGATCCTGCAACAGGCGCTCTCCCCTGATCCGGCCGTCCGCGACCTCCCGCCGCCATGGGCTCGGCGTACGCCCGTGGTCAGGAGCGTCGCGCCTCCGCCCGAGCCGGAGCCGGTGTCGACGGCGGCGCTGCGACAGGCGATCGGCATCACGACCGAGGCCGCGGGCCTGCCGGGAGCGCTGATCGAGACCGTACGACGCAGCCTCCGCAACGAGGCCTCCTCACTCGCGCTCTATGCGCCCCGGACCATCCTGAACCAGCCGATCACCGGGTCGCGGCGCTTCGCCGCGCAGGACTGGCCGCTGGATCGGTTGCGCGCGATCAGCAAGTCCAGCCGGACCACGGTCAACGATGTCGTGCTGGCGATGTGCAGCGGCGCGATGCGGGCCTATCTCACCGAGCTCGACGAGCTGCCCGAGACCTCGCTGGTGGCGATGGTGCCGGTGGCGCTGCGCGGCAAGCGGGATCGGGCGAACTCCTCCGGCGGCAATGCGATCGGCTCGGTCATGGTCCGCCTCGGAACCGATCTCGCGGACCCGGCCGACCGGCTGGCGGCGGTGCACTCCTCGATGCAGGACGGCAAGGACGCATTCGCGTCGATGAGCCCGTTGCAGGTGCAGGCGATGAGCGCCCTGGGCCAGGTTCCCGCGTTGCTGCCGACATTGCTCAAGCTCGCGGACTTCAAGCTGACCGGCGTGCTGCGGCCGGCGTACAACCTGGTGATCTCGAACGTGCCCGGCCCCCGCTCGACGCTGTATTTCAACGGCGCCGAACTGCTCGGCACCTACCCGTTGTCGATCCCCATCGACGGGATGGCGCTCAACATCACGTGCACGTCGTACGCCCAGACGATGGCGTTCGGGCTGACCGGCTGCCGCCGCACGGTCCCGCACCTGCAACGCCTGCTCACCCACCTCGACAACGAGCTCAAGGCCCTCGAGCGCGCCACCCGCTGACCGATCTCAGCGGCGTCAGTGCAGCGCGGCGGCAACGGCGGCGAGCCGGGCTCGGGTGATGTCGGCCACCGTTCGATAGCCGGCCAACGCCGCGTTCGATCCCGGCCGCGTGGGTTCTGCCCAGTTGATGCTCAGGCAGCGGCGGGTGCCGCCGTCGGCAAGGTTCTGCAGGGCCACGGCATGACCAGTGGTCCCGCTGCCTGCGAAGAAGTCCAGCACCTCGCTGTCCGCGGGCATGGTCGTGAGGATCCGCCTGACCAGTCCGGTCGGCTTGGGTGACTCGAAGACGTGGGCCAAGATCACCTTGAGTTCGGCGACTGCGGTGTCGGTCGAGCCGATCTCCTCGGCGGTCCAGATCGTGCTGAGCTTCTTGCGGCGGCCCTCGTGCAACCAGTCGCGCTGGAACACGTCGATCCTCGGCCCCAGCCGGCCGTTGACCGAGCGACACACCAGGTCGTCGGGTTGGGCATCGATCTTTGGCCGCGACCAGCGCCACACCGCCGGGGTACCGTCGCCGAAGACCGGCCAGATCTCGTGCCCGCCCTCGAACGGCTCGCTCGAGACCCGACCGGTGGTCGGCTCCCCCCACACCGGGAAGTGCAGGGTGCGCGCGCTGACCGGGTTGAACTTCTTGTTCGTGTTGCGCAGCGGCAGGTGCCGAAAGGCGCGGCCGTCGGCCGCCGTCAACGGGAAGTCGCGCTGGTTGACCGTCTCGGTCGTCGCGGCGTCGAGCGCACAGTGTCGCGCGCTGCGCGCATAGACCAGCAGATACTCGTGACTGGTCGCGAACCCACCCCCCAGTTGGCGACCTTTCGGGTTGAGGTTCACCACGATCTGGGCGATGAAGTTCGACTCTCCGAACACCTCGTCCAGAAGCAGCCGCAGGTGGGCGGCCTCGTTGTCGTCGATGCTCACGAAGATCGCACCCCGCGAGCTCAGGACCCGCCGCGCCTCGAGCAGTCGCGGTCGCATCATCGAGACCCACGCCAGGTGCTTGGTATGGCGTCGCCTGCCGTCGCGGAAGTCGTCGGCGTAGGCGAACTCGTTGCCCGTGTTGTACGGCGGATCGATGTAGATCACGTCGAAGCTTCCGGCAGCGAGCGTGGGAAGTACGTCGAGGTTGTCACCCTCGACGAAACGGTTCGGGTCCATCCCCGCGGCGGCAGGCGTCGCGGGCGTTTCGGTGCTAACCGCCGGCCCCTACGAGTCGCATCCGTGCACCCGAACCACGGCCGCGATGTCCTCGTCGCCGTAGCCCGCGTCGAGCACTCGCACGAACTGCTCGTGCACTGCGCGCATCAAGGTGAGATCAGCCGTCCCGCTCTCCGCGGCCGCAAGGATCAAGCTGACATCCTTGGCGGCCCCGTCCAGACCGAACGCCGGGGGGAACGACCCGGCCAGCATCGCCCCGCCCTTGCCCTGGAGATAGCCACTGTCCAGCGGCCCGCCTGCCACCGCCTCGAGGAAGAGCTGCGGATCGAGACCGAAGCTGCGGGCCAGACCGACCGACTGCGCGACCGACGCGGTCAGGGAGAAGACGAACGCGTTGGCGACGAGCTTGAGGCGGGATGCGACGCCGGGTTCGTCCCCCACCCACACCGTGCGCGAGCCCACCGCCGCGAACACCGGTGACACCACGGCCTCGGCCGATCTCGGTCCTGACACGAGCACCACGAGGTTGCCGGTCTCGGCCGGCTGCTTGGTCCCGAGCACCGGTGCGTCCAGATGGACCAATCCCAGCTCGGTTGCCACCGTGTCGATGCGAGCGACGCCTTCCTCACCGACGGTCGCGGACTGCACCAACACGGCGCCGGGAGAGACTGCCACGGCGGCTGCCCGCAACGTGTCGACAACCGAGTCCGCGTCCCACAGCATCGAGAGCACGACATCGGCACCGGTGACGGCTTCGGCGGGGCTGCCACACACCACAATGCCGGCGTCGGCCAGCGGCGCAGCCCGCTCGGCAGACCGATTCCAGGCTCGGGTGACCAGTCCGGCACCCGCGATATTGCGCGCCATCCCGGCACCCATGGTCCCCGTGCCGAGGACCGCCACCGTCGGACTCCCCGCATGGTTGCCTGACTGACTCACTGCCATTCCTCCAGGTCCGTGCTCGTCGATCGTCGGCGCGGCCGCCGGGGCCGCGGCTCGGGTGGCGCGAAACGTTTGGACAGGTCCGCGTGCTCAAGCAAGACGGCGTACGGCAATTGTTGAGGCGGGTACGTCGCCACGGGGAGGTCACCGGCGAACACCACGTAGAGCGTCGTGCCCGCTGGGGCGATCTTGAGCACCGTGCCGTCCACGAGTCCCCGCGCATGAGCCACCGCCTTGCGGCGGGCGTTGAGGCTCTTGGCCCGCTTGGTGGCGGCAGCGGCCGCCTGGCGGCCGCCACGGTCCCAGACGATCTTGGCCTGCGGCCCATAGCGCACGACCAGCTTCGCGCCGTCAGTCGCGACCTTGGTCCACCTGCCCGCCATCTGTCCCCTTCCCGGAGGCACCCTATGCCCCCCGAGCCTACGTCGCGCAGGCTCACCCAGGGTCGGCAGCACCCACCGGCCAGGGGCCTTGACGGTGCTCGCCGCGAGGGACAGCATCGGGGCGTCGGTGCCTCAAGGGTTGAGCCCGCGGAATGGAGGATCTGATGAGCGACTTCCCAGCGATCGGTCACGTGGCCCTGACCGTGAAGGACCTCGGGGTGAGCGTCCCCTGGTACACCCAGCTCTTCGGCGCCGAGCCGGTGCTCGACGAGGACACCGGGCCCTTCAGGCACGTCGTGTGGGCACTGGGCGGCACGCTGGTGGGCCTGCACGAGTTCCCCGACGGGGACAACTCGCTGGACTTCGACGAGCGCCGCCTCGGCATCGACCACCTGGCCTTCGGCTGCGCCAGCCGCGCCGACTTGGAAGCGTGGGCAACGAAGCTGGACCAGATGGGCATCGCACACGGCGGCGTGATCGACGCGGGCTACGGCTCCGGGCTCAGCTTCCGCGATCCCGACAACCTCCCGCTTGAGTTCTTCGCGCCACCGAGCTAGCGGCGATCTCCACCGACCACGCCCGGCCCAGAACTTCAGGCCACGATCTTCAGGCCACGATCCAGGGCGCTCGGGGTAGATCGGTCAGCTGGAACTCGGCAAGCAGGTCACCGACCTCCCTGGGCTGGGCGTCGCCGAACCCCAGGGACCGGGCCAGCCGCTCCAACACCCGGGCCGGCCCGACGCCCCGGGCCGCCAGGTCGGCCATCGTGACCGCCCCGTCCCGCTTGGCGAGGCGCTGGCCGAGGCCGTTGAGCGCGAGCGGCACATGGGCGTACGCCGGACGAGCCAGGCCGAGGAGATCGGCCAGGTGCGCCTGGGCGGGGGTCGCGGCCAGCAGGTCGTCTCCCCTGACGACCTGATCCACGCCCTGGTCGGCGTCGTCCACGACCACCGCGAGGTTGTACGCCGGGAGCCCGTCGTTGCGCCGCAACACGATGTCCTCGACCGGGCCGACGTACGTCCCATGGAGGAGCTCCGCCACGCTCAGCTGATCGACCTGCGCCCGCAACCGCAGCGCAGGCGGACGCGTGGCCGCACGCTCCCGGCGTTGCGGTGGAGTGAGCTCACGGCAGGTGCCCGGATACCGGGCCACGGTCTGGCCTTGGGGAGCGGACGCGGCTTCGCGGACCTCTCGCCTGGTGCAGAAGCATTCGTAGGTCAACCCGGAGTCGACCAGGCTCGTGATCGCCTCGCCGTAGCGCGCCAGCCGAGTGGACTGGTGGACGACGAACCCGTCCCAGTCCAACCCGAGAGCCCGCAGATCTGCCAGCTGCCGATCGGCGCTGCCCGGCAACACTCGCTCGCGGTCGAGATCCTCGATCCGCACCAAGAACCCCCGGCTGCTCGAGCGTGCGCTCAGCCACGCGATCACGGCCGTACGCAGGCTCCCCAGGTGCAGGTCTCCGGTCGGGCTGGGCGCGAATCGCCCGAATTTCGCCGCCGACATGCAACCCTCCCCCTCTGACCACCGGCCCGCTGACCGAGCCCCAGTATGGTTCCCACCATGTCCGAGACCCCTAACGATGCATCAGGGCCCGACACCCCTGCTGCGGACGGCTCGCCTTCGGCAGCTGAGCCGCCCAACCGGCGTCTGGGATTCGTCCTCATCGCCGTGGTGTTCCTCGTCGCGATCATGACCGTGCGCTGGTACTACGCGACGTCCTCCGCGTTCAGTGACATCTCGGTGGAGACCGGGACCCCCGAATGCACCGGCACCACGGTCCGCACAACGGAGGCCGGAGACGACTCGTGGCCGGCCGCCGAGGTCGTCCCGGGGATGCGTTGCGAAGTCCCGGTGACTGTGGCCAACGCCGCCAACGTCGGCGTTTTCTTGGACCGGATCACCCTGCCAGGGTTCGGCCCGGACTCAACTCTCCCGGTCCAGGTCGTGTCGACCGACGACGTGCCCACGACCGACGCAGGTGCTGACGCGGAGTTCGTCATCGAGCGGCGCCTCGAACCGGACGAGCTCGTGGAATACAACATCACCTACGAATACCGCGACGGCGGCTGCCTCGACTCCGAGAGCTACATCGCCGACGGCTGGCCGGCCGCCGAGGTGTCGATGTCGCGGCGCAGCAAGACCGTCTTGTCACTGGAGGTGCTGGCTCTGCTGGCCACCGACCAGAGCCGCTGTTAGTTGCGAGCCGACTCCACACCCAGCGCGTAGCGCGGGATAGCGACACTGACCAGCACCCCGAGGTTGGTCTGCCGCGCGTCGAGCAGCATGCCCGACATCAGGTCGTCACGGTGACGTTGCACCACGACGAGGTTGGAGTCCTGCAGATCCAAGATGTAGTACCGCGCGAGACCCGGGAAGCCGGAGCCGGCGAGGGTGTTCTGCATCTCGATCGTCAGCACGTTGAACAAGGCCGTGGCCTCGGGCTGCGGGTTGACGCCAGCCAAGCTCAGACCGGTCTCCTTGTCCCAGATGTCCGTGGCGAGCAGGCCGTCCTTGAGCAGGGCCTTGGTCTGCGCCACGGTCTCTTCGAGCTTGGTGATGTCGATGTCAAGCATTGCTGGTGTCTCCTTGGGGTGGGAGGGCTGGTGAGGGTCTACGACTCGTCCACATGGAGGAGTCGACGTACTTGGGATGCGGCCAACCGGGAGCGGACGAGCAAGGCGCCCAGGGTGGCCTCCTCGGTGGCCACCCACAACAAGAGCTTGCCGACGATCAGATCCCGGATGGCCAACACGACGATCGTGGAGGTCTGATCGGTGAGCGTGAGCAGATCGAGACGGCGGTCCTGGTCGGCGTGCACCGCCTGAGTGACCGCATCGGCCATCGAATGCATCGACGAGGTCAGTGCGGCGAGTCGGAGTACGCCGGACTCGTCCACTCCGAGGGTGCACAGGTTGAACCCGTCGGCCGTGCAGATCATGGCGCAGGAGAAGCCCCGGACCGAGCCGCTCAACTCCCTCAGTGTGGGCATCAGGGCCCGGCCGATCTGAGCAGACCACAGGTCCCAGTGGGCGGCGATGTCCTCGTCGAGGCCCAGCTCGTTGCGACCGTGAGCAGGATGCAGCGTGGGCTCACTCGAGTCCACTTCCTCGCCCGCTTCGCCGGTCTCCGCGTCGAGCAGCTGTGCCAACTCACCCGTGACCAACTCGATGCCCGCTAGCTCGATCACCGGTGCGGCCTCGCGATCCCCGGGTGCGCCCGGCGACTCGTCGAACACCTCGGGCGCCAAGTCGAGCTCTGCGGAGTCGAGTTCGGGAGAGTCGGCATCAAGCTCGGGTGGTGCCACGTTCATCGATTCAACCTCGAATGCGTTGTGCGCGCCGGACGTGCCGCCAGGGGGGAGGTCTGGAAGGGGCACGTGGGGGAAGTGGACTCGGGCCGACCCCTGTCGATGCGTCGCCATCAGCCCGTCAACCCCGGTCGCATGC
>JAKFXV010000058.1 GCA_021731205.1 Nocardioides sp.
GCTCCGCATCGAGCAGGCGTACGTCGATCGCCTCGAAGGGTGGTGCGACCACTACAACGCCGATCTGCCGAACCTGCGCTCGTTCATCCTCAACGGCGGCACGATCGGCGCCGCCCATCTCCATGTCGCTCGCACCGTCTGCCGCCGGGCCGAACGCTCGGCCTGGGCCGCCCACGCGGAGCACGGCAGCACCGTGAACACCCTCGCGATCACCTACCTCAATCGACTCTCGGACCTGCTGTTCATCCTGGCGAGGTACGCCAACCGCGAGGTCGGCGACGTGCTCTGGGTCCCCGGAGGCGAGCGGGAATAGGACGGACGTGAGGGTGCAGCACCGTCGCCTTGATCGAGTAAGTTCCACCGGCTCCGGCCCAACGAGCTATGGGTCACCGGCATCACCCAACATCGAGCTGCCGCCTTCGGATGCGGATACTCTGATTTCGATCGCGCGCGCGACGCGAACCAACCTTAAGCCGTGCGGAAAGAAATAGGATCTCGAAATTGGCGGCAGAGAGATCAATCGATACGACAGTTGCGGAAGCCTACGAGCAGCACATGGTGCCGGGCATGTTTCGGCACTGGACGGAGCTCCAGGTGGGGCTCGCTGCACCGAAGGCCGGCGAGCATGTGCTGGATGTCGCATGCGGCACTGGCATCGGCGCAAGGCTCGCGGCGGCACACGTCGGGCCGACGGGCAGGGCCGTTGGCATTGACATCGATCCCGGCGTGATCGAGCTCGCGCGGCAGCTTTCACGCGGCGGTGAGACGCCGATGGAGTGGCATTGTGCGAGCGCGCTGGAAATGCCGCTCGAAAGCGACGTGTTCGATCTCGCGCTGTGTCTGCAGGGGCTGCAGTTCTTTCCGGACCGGCTGAAAGGTTTTGCGGAGATACGCCGCGTGCTGAAGCCTTCGGGAAGGCTCGTTGCGAGCTTCTGGGGACCGCTGGAATCTAACAAGGGACATCACGTGGTCGTGCAGGGGCTCGAACAGCTCGGGGTCGATGCGGCACCGGCAAAGCGCGCCTGCTCGTTCTCGAATACGGAAGAGATTCGCGCGACGGCCGCGCAGGCTGGCTTCGCAGGCATCGAGCTCAGAACCGAGGAGGGCGTCTCGCAGTTCGGTTCCATACAATCGTTTCTGGAAGGCATGACGCGTGGCTCGCCGTCCACGCGGCATGCGGTAGCGAAGCTGTCGGCAGACGCGCGGGAGCGCTTCGTGCGGGACGTGCGCGAGGCGTTGCAGCCTTACGTGATCGACGGCGTGCTGGCGTACCCGATGCGCACCCACGTGCTTGTCGCTCGCGCCCAGGCATCGGATGGAGGCACTGCATGAGAACCGGATTTACCACGACGGTCCTACACTCGGATCTCGAGTCGCCCATCGAACACTTTTCGGTCCACAAGCCGATGCACGTCGCGGCCGCCTACGGCTACCCCGACGCGCACGATCTGGCGCGCGTGTTCAAAGGCGAGATGCCGGGTTATTCGTACGGCCGCCAAGGCAATCCGACGGCGACCGCGCTCGAATCGAAGGTCACCAAAATGGAGCAGGGCCTGCCGAGGCGCCATGGCGCACCTCTAGTCATGCTATTCGCTGACGAAGTACATCGGCGGAGCTGGTCGTCGCGTTCGTGACGGGCGAAGCTGAGCCAACATCGACGGTCCTGCCCACCAAGTTCGTCCCCCGCGGCAGCACTGCGCCACCGCCCACCGGCCGCTGAACAACGCGGGTGGGCGCGGCTGGCTGCGCGCTGCGATGCGGAAGTCAGCCCAACCGCCAGTCCAGACGCAGACCTCGATCTCGTCGTCGCCGTATTCAATGCGCAGACCCAGCGACTCAGGGACCTCGACAGAAGAACGATCCGGCGTGATGGGTTGGGGCCAGGCCGCCCGCTCATCCCGCGACGTAAGAGGCCCCACGCGGGCCCGCTTGCGCCACGCGGGCATGACACGTTCAAGTCGGCTCGCCAACTCATCGAGATCAACGCGATGTTCCACGCGGCCATCGTGCCCGGACCCTGCGGCCGCGCCCGGATCTCGGCATGAGCGGACATGACCAAGAGGGTGTCTTGCCGATTGGTCGGGTTCCCAAGCTAGGTGACGTAGCGCGCCGACAGCGTGGCTTTCACTGCCACACGCGCTGAGAGTGGCCTGTCGTGCTCGAGATCAGGCGCCGCAGCTACGGTGGGGGCATGGAGTTCCGATACCTCGGCAACAGCGGGCTGAAGATCAGCGAGATCACCTACGGCAACTGGCTCACCCACGGGTCGCAACTCGAGAACGAGGCGGCGGCGGCGTGCGTGCGGGCCGCGCTCGATCACGGCATCAGCACGTTCGACACCGCCGACGTGTACGCCAACACCACGGCCGAGAGCGTCCTTGGCGAGGCTCTGAAGGGTGAGCGCCGCGAGGGCCTTGAGATCTTCACCAAGGTGTACTGGCCGACCGGTCCGGGCGGGAAGAACGACACCGGCCTGTCCCGCAAGCACATCATGGAGTCGATCAACGGATCGCTGACCCGGCTGCAGACCGACTACGTCGACCTCTACCAGGCACACAGGTACGACCACGAGACCCCACTCGAGGAGACGATGCAGGCCTTCGCCGACGTCGTACGTCAGGGCAAGGCCCTCTACATCGGGGTCAGCGAGTGGACCGCAGACCAGATCCGTGCCGGCCACGCTCTGGCGCGCGATCTCGGCATCCAGCTGATCTCGAGCCAGCCGCAGTACTCCATGCTGTGGCGGGTCATCGAGGGCGAGGTCGTCCCAGTGTGCGAGGAGCTCGGTCTCAGCCAGATCGTCTGGAGTCCCATCGCGCAAGGCGTCCTGACCGGCAAGTACCGGCCCGGGGAGGCCCCGCCCGCCGGCTCGCGCGCGACCGACGACAAGGGCGGCGCCAGAATGATCAGCGGGTTCATGCGCGACGACATCCTCGAGCGAGTGCAGCGGCTGCAGCCGATCGCGGACGGGGCGGGCCTGACGATGGCGCAGCTCGCCGTGGCGTGGGTGCTCCAGAACGACAACGTCGCGGCCGCCCTAGTCGGGGCGTCGCGTCCGGAGCAGGTCAAGGAGAACGTCAAGGCAGCCGGAGTCCGGCTGGACGCCGACGCGATGGCGGCCATCGACGATGCCCTGGACGAGGTCGTGGTCCGAGACCCCTCGATGACCGCCGAGAACGCCCCGAAGTCCCGTGTCGCCTGACGTTGAGCGCGAGAGCTCGCGACGGGCAGCGTACGAGTGCGGGTGCGCTCGATCGACGCCCTCGCCGCGAGACGCGCTTAGAGGGTGTCCTAGCGATTGCTCGGGTTGCCGAGTCAGGTGCCTTAGCGCGTGGACGGCGAGAGGATCGTGTGCCCGAGGCGAACAGGGGCGTGGTCGTTACTGCCAAACCCAGCGAAGCCAGGTTATGAGCCCCAGAGCATAAAGCGCGAGGTTGGCCGTTACCAGCGCAACGATGGATGCGGACCACAATCCAGTCTTCAGCCGCGACCCGTTCGTCAGTCCACGGATTCTAGGGGGGCTGCGCCGGTGCGCCAGGCGCTCCGCCTCGCGGTCAAGTTCGGCCAGCCGGCCGCTAACCCAAGCAGGCACGGCGGGAACATCGTCGGCCGACCATCGAAGGGCATCGCGACGGGCACGAGGATGCGGGAAAGCACGCTCGAACGCATGAAGTGCGCGTTCCTCGCGGACTTCGCTCAGGTAGGACCAACGGCCCGCCTCAACCCAATTGCCAGTCGCGAGATGAACCGCAGCGAGTCGATCGCGTAGGGAGAGATCGCCCGCGTTCCCGTGAACCAGGGTCACGAGCCTTTGAATCGCGAGGAAGGTATGGCCACGGGCGAGGTCCTCATCGACTCTCCTTAGAACCTGGCCCACGTCCATAGCGGGCATTATTGCCGAGGATGTTCAATCACTGACGAAGATGGAAGAAGGGGACGCTCCTACTAGGAGAAGATCGCGCTCGGTCGGTCGAATGTAGACAACTTCCATGCGCAAGGCCCTGAGGTGCGGCGAAAGCGGATCGGAACCAACGCGGCTCAACATTCGTCGCATGGGCTGAGTCAGCGAGTGGGTGTCTTAACGATTGCTCGGGTTGCCCGTCCGGTTGCCGCAGCGCGCGGATGGCGGCGAGTGCGTGCGTTTCGGGCGACGGCCATACTGACGTCTGTGCTGGGAGATGAGGAACTAAACGCGATCGACGCTCGCTGCGCTGCCGCCTCGCCCGGGCCCTGGAAGTCTTTCGTCGAGGGCCGTGACCACTGGAGCGGCGATGACTTCATTCGGGTGAGCGGGGCCGACGACGCGCCAGACATGTACGTCTCCCGTGCAGGGGCCGGGGCGATCCGACCGGCATCGGTTTCCGACCTGGACTTCATCGCCGCCGCTCGACAGGACATACCGGCATTGGTCGCCGAGATCCGCAGACTGCGAGCCGACAACGATTGACGAACCGCTCGAACTTGCCATCAGCATGAGTGGACGCGTTTAGGGGGGTGTCCTAACGATTGCTCGGGTGCCAGCGAGCGTGCTCCCAAGTACGCCGACAGCGGCAGATGACTGCGTTGTTCACAGTCGGGTCTTTCTAGGGACTCGTGGGTACTGCCCGAGGATTTGAAGTCCGACATGGACGAGGCGTGGGTCATCGCTAGCCATCACGTAGTGCACCTGAGTCGGCAGCGGACTCCCGACCTCGACGCATGGGAGTGGGGGCGTCGGTATTCGCAGATCCCCGCCGATTCTCTTAGACTCTCCGTCCTCGGCTTGCAGTGCTACGACGCACTTGTCGCGTTCACGCGCGAATATGACGCCACGGGGGGCGAGTACGCCCGACAGTTTCGATCAATGGTTGTGGGCCTTCGTCCGCACTTTCGCGACCGCGACGGCAACCCAACCACCAGCCGTGAGCAGCGCGACGATCTGGACCACAAGAGGGACTCGCGAGCGCGTTTCCTGTAATGCTCGCTTAACCGACCGCGCCGCGGCTCGAGCGGTCATGCTGACGACGGGATGTGATTGCGCTCTGTCAGTCATCTCGCTCTGCCTTAGAGTCACCGCGTGACGAATCAGGACCCCGCCCAAGTTCCATGGGATGACATGGCGTGGATCGAGCGCACGCCACTGGGTGAGCCTTACATGGTGGCGATGGCCCCCGGGGATTCATGCTGTATTCGCGGCCGGGTGGCGGTGACATCGTCGGGGAGTTCGTTGCGCTCATCGCGCAAGGCGCTGTTGCTCTCGCTTTCCGCAAGGACGAGACATGGAAGGTCGGTGTCTTCCGCGCCAAGGCATTGCGGGTACGGCGCTTTGTATTCAAGCGGACCGGCTTGACGCAGGAGGAGGCCGAGCAAGCGGTCCAGCGCCTACGCGAGCGCATCCGATCAGGTGACGTGTCCTGGGCGTGAACCCATCCGCACATCGGGCTGAACGGATACGGGGGTGGGGTTGGCGGGGTTGCCGTGCTACATGCCATGGCTTGCGCCGCTCTACTGCTCCTGCGAGTAGCCGGCCATGAAGTTGCGACTGACGGTAGCTAGGCCAGGGAGCCAGAAGAAGACGGCCACTGTTCCTGTCAGAACGATTGGCTGCAGCCAATGCCAGCCGAGCCAGGGCAGGAGTGCCACATAGACGACTCCCATCGCGAGGAGTGCGGGGTACCTGACCCGTCGGACAAGCTCCATCCGCGGATGCTACACAAGGAGACGCCTCCGTGAGTCGAGACCGCCTTTTGGCAATGGATGGTCTTCGATCCGGGTGTCTTAGGGAGCAGCGGCCTTCCCAAGGCAGGTGCCGAAGCGCGCGGACCGCGACACGTCCGGACTATCTGGGCGAACCCTGAAGGGAGGGAGGCGTCCGCGACGCGGACTACTCTGACCACATGCAAACCGGCTCCGTGATCACCATCTGCGACGGCGATGTAGCGCTGCACAACGGACTGAAGGAAGCCTCCGCCTGGTTCTGCTTTGCGGACGCGGTGGCGGACTACACCACCGTGATGGATTCTGGTGGACGGTTCTATCGCGCCGAATCCGAGGGCTACTCGGCATGGTTCGTGCTGGGTGGGAGTCGTGAACCAGATCCGGATTTCCTATCCGAGCAGCTCCGGCAGTGGATCAACCGAACCTCCGGCGTTATCGGCTACGGGCTAGCCGACCCAGGATCAGCAGACGTGTCTGAGTTGATTGATGCGATCCGCAACGGGCAGCGCACCGCCGCAATGCCGACCCTCTGGGGTGAAATCCGCAAGGTATTTCGGCGCTGACCCCCCGGCTCCACTCATCGGCAGATCAGCACGGATGACGGCATGAGCGGACGCTTGCTCCCGTCCCGGGCATACTTCTAGGCATGAGTCGTGCGCTGCCGTCAGATCGAGATCCGGTCATCCTTCATGCACCGGACGACGGCTCCATCGATTTCTTTGAGGACTTCGAGGAGGTGGACGGGTGCTTGGTGGTCAGTGGCGTAGTCGAGGACTCCTGGACGACCTTCTACCGGCTTGACGGCGAGAAACTGGCTCCAGTCCTTGGTCAGTACGACTGGGTCGAGCGCCTTGTTCCTACGGGGTCACGCGATCTGGGCGGCCTGGTCCTACTGCTGACCGAGTACGCAAGAGAGCACCATTTCGAGAGTGACGGCAGCGACCCCGCTGCCTTCGTGGACGAGATGGCGCGTCGAGACCACGAGTCACGTTGGCCGCAGTGGCCCAGGTGGCTTGATCGGCGAATGCACGGCGACGGACAGGTCCGCTGAACGCCCGCTCATCGGCATCAGCGGACATGACCAAGAGGGTCTCCTAGCGATTGCTCGGGTTGCCGAGTCAGGTGCCGCATCGCCCGTACAGCTACGCCACGCGAGTGCGTTTCGTGCAACATGATCCTGCATCAGAGATCCTCTTGCTGGGACTCGCGAGCGTCCGCAGGTGCGAAGGGTGCGACCCGACCGTCCGATAGAAGGATAGAGACGCGGGACGGCGTCTAGACGTGTGAGGAGCCACCATGACGAGCCAGCTCGAACGCAACAAGCAGAACGTGCAGGGGTTCTACGAGTTGATGTTCAACCAGTGCAAGCCTCGCGAGGCCATCGAGCGGTACGCCGGCGAGGAGTACGTCCAGCACAATCCCC
Organism: Nocardioides sp.; assembly: GCA_021731205.1. GTDB lineage: Bacteria > Actinomycetota > Actinomycetes > Propionibacteriales > Nocardioidaceae > Nocardioides. Next base: position 7,121 of record JAKFXV010000058.1, read on the forward strand.
ACGTCGGGGACGGCAAGGAAGCGTTCATCGAGTACTTCGAGCGCATGGCTCGCGACTATCCCGGCAAGCGCGTCGAGTTCATCCGCGCGATCGCCGAGGGCGACCTCGTCGCGCTGCATTGTCGCCAGACCTGGCCGGGCAGCGAGGACTACGCGGGGATCGACATCTTCAGGCTCGATGAAGCTGGGAAGGTCGTTGAGCACTGGGACGTCCTACAGGTGATTCCAGCGTCGTCGGCCAACGACAACGGGATGTTCTGAACACGCCTGTGGAGATCGGCTGGGTGATCGTTATCGTTTCGTGATTTGCGGGGTGGGTTATCCACCGGTTTCCGGGGGCGAAATGTCGGTGCCGATGGTTAGCGTCGTTGGTATGTCGTCCTCGCCGATCGAGATCACCCCGGTGGTGTTGCGTGCCCTGGGCGCGATCACCGGTGCACTCGATGAGGCGGCCGATAGTTCGGTCACGTTCTTGACCACGAC